>NZ_JBFAOJ010000031.1:0-83585 GCF_040675205.1 Streptosporangium sp. NPDC049644
CCATCGACTCGAACCCGCCGAATCCGCTAGGATTGCGACCACCCTGTCTCCAGGGCAACCCCTCTAACTTACTCCAACATCCGGTCGATGTCCAACTCATGCGGACACGCCCGACCTGTCGGGAAAGCGAGAGGGTTTTGCCGGGCACTCCGCCCACCCGGGAGATTCTGGATCCGGGGGCTCGTTGCCCTGCGAGAAGAACACTACCAGGACTCTCACGTCACAGAGACAACTTGCCAACCATCCCCGGGGCTCGCGCGTCCCAAACAGTCATAGAAAGTCGAAGTGCGCAACCAGACGTCAAGCCATTCGCAATCGACTCTGGATACGAAGTAGGCGCGAGGGTCAGGATCCTGACTCCGCCGTGGAGGTGAGCACCATGACCCGCTCGGAGTTCGACGACATCCGCGCGCACATCGACGCGGAGGCCAACCACCCAGGTGACTTGTTGAGGGTCGCCAGGTCTCTGCTGAACGACCTTGAAGACGCACGCATGCGAGAGGCGACCCTCCGCGCCTACTACCTGCGTCTCCTCACTGCGGCTCGGGCAACGGTCGCCGCGGAGGCGGCCGGCTACCCGGAACCGCTGACCTTCCTCACCGACGAGCTCGCCAAACGCGGCCAGCTCCCGACATCCGAGGACGAGGTGAACCGGATCCTGTCAGACGCCCACACAGCGGCCATGCTGCTGGCCTACCTTGAGGAGAATCCTCTCGGAACCACCCCGATGAACGCCGGAGGAGCTCGCGCGCGCAGGTGTGCCGGCACAAGCCGTAGCATCCCCCGATGAGGCGTTCCGCGTCATTGACCTGGTCTTGAACCAAGATCTGCAAGACTCCAGGCATGTTGCAGCGAGGGCTGAATTGGGCTGCGGCGACCCTCGTGGGCGTCTTCGGCTTCGTCTGGACCGGTGTGGTGATCTTCGCGGCCGTCGAGACCTCGGCGTGGACGTGGATCGGGCAGGTCTCCTTCGGGGCCTTCCTGACCTGCTGGGCTCTTTACAAGGCGAGCCTGCTGGTGCGTCGCGCCAAGCCCGGTTTCGTTCCGCGGCATCGCCGGGTGCGGGCCGGACGGGCTACAGCCCCGTGACGGCACCTCAGGTCGGCCCCGGCCCCCTCCCCGCTCTTCAGTGACCATGGAGGCACCGGGCGGACCGGTCACGGACAACGCAGAAGGCCCTGATCTCCAGGAGATCAGGGCCTTCATTGGTAGCGGGGACAGGATTTGAACCTGCGACCTCTGGGTTATGAGCCCAGCGAGCTACCGAACTGCTCCACCCCGCGTCGGTGTGTGCTTGAACATTAGCCGGAACTCCCCTCCGGGTGCAAATCAACACGGGGACGCGGGTTGACATATCCCTCGCCACCCACTCGCGGATGACCCGGCCGCGGTGTGATCACGCAGGTCGGACGGTCGTGGCCGAAGGCATCGCCCTCATCCGCCACCTCGCGCACGGACGGGCATCAGAGCTTGGGCGGTGAACGCTTCACCCCGGCTGTGGACCCCACGCGAGAGCCGCGCGGCCCCGATTCGGAAGAGCCGGGGGAAACGCAGAAGATCCCGGTCGCCGTTTCCGGCGACCGGGATCTTCATTGGTAGCGGGGACAGGATTTGAACCTGCGACCTCTGGGTTATGAGCCCAGCGAGCTACCGAGCTGCTCCACCCCGCGTCGGTGTATGTATGAACCATACCCGGCTTTGGAGGTGGACGCGAATCGAATAGCGCTGGGCCCCTCTATCGCCCCCTAGGAACTTGGCGGGGGCGACGGTGTCGCCGACGGAGCCGGCGTGCCGGACGGTGTAGCCGAGGGTGACGGGCTGGGAGTGACGCCCGCTGTCTCGGCGGTGTCCTTCAGCTTGCCCAGCGCCTTCTGAAGCTCCTGCTGGGCGGCGCCGTACTCGGTCCAGTTCGGCGGGTTCGCCTGAAGCGCCTCCTGCGCCTTGTCGTACGCCTTCTGCACCTCGTCGATCGACTTGGCCAGTTCGGTGGCCGGCTTGGCCTCCTCCGGCTTCGCCTCACCTGACGTGTTCTCGCCCTGTGGCGCGCTCTGGGTGCCGTCGCCGAAGACCTGTTCCAACGCGCCCTTGAGCGTGTCGGCCGAACCGACCTTGTTGCCGTAGGCCACCAGGACCCGGCGGAGGATCGGGTACGGCTCCTGGCCGGAGGCGGCCGCGATCTCCACGTAGACCGGCTCGATGTAGACCAGGCCGTCGGCGAACGGCAGGGTCAGCAGGTTGCCGTAGCGGACCTTCGCCTGGCCGAGTCCGAGCAGGTTGAGCTCGCCGGAGAACTTGTTCTGGAAGTTGTTCTGTACCTGTCCAGGTCCGGGAATCGTGGTGTTGGACGGCATGCGAAGGATGCGCAGCTTTCCGTAGTCCGGTCCGGGATTGGCGTCCACGGCCATGAACGCCGCCAGGTTGGGACCCTGGCGTGGCACGAACGTGGTCGTCAGCGAGAACGTGGGCGCCGAGGTCTTCGGCATCTTGACCGACAGGTAGTACGGCGGCTGCTTGGTGTCGCCGCCGCCGGACGGGTCGTTCGGGACGTTCCAGAAGTCCTGGCCGCTGTAGAAGGCGTTCGGGTCGGCGATGTGGTACTGGGAGAGCACGTCACGCTGGACCTTGAACAGCGCCTCCGGGTAGCGCAGGTGCTGCTTGAGCTCGGACGACATCTCCGTCTGCGGCTTGATGATGCCGGGGAAGGCCTTGCGCCAGGTCTGCAGGATGGGGTCCTTCTCGTCCCACGCGTACAGGCTGACGGTGCCGTCGTAGGCGTCGACCACGGCCTTCACCGAGTTGCGCATGTAGTTGATCTGGTCGCGCGGCTGCGGCACCACCAGGCGCGGGTCGGTGATGGTGTCCCGCGTCATCGCCTCCAGGCTCTTGCTCTGGGAGTACGGGTAGGCGTTGGAAGTGGTGTAGGCGTCGGTGATCCAGACCACCCTGCCGTCGACGATGGCGGGGTAGGGGTTGTCGTCCAGGCTCAGGAACGGCGCCACCTTGGCGATGCGCTCCTGCGGGTTGCGCTCGTAGAGGATCTTGGAATTCGGGTTGATGTCGCCCGACAGCAGCAGGTTGATCTCACCGTACTTGGCGGCGTAGAGCATCCTGTTGATGAACGAACCGACGGGGACCCCGCCCTTGCCGTCGTAGGTGGTGTTCTTCTGGCCGGTGCCGCCGCTCTCGGGGTAGTCGAGCTCCTGCTGCTTCTCCCCGCCGCCGCCGACGACGACGTACTGGGTCGAGGCAGGTGCCTCGCCGAAGTAGATCCGCGACTCCTTGAGCTTCGTCCGCTCCACCAGGGAGCCGGTGACCGGCATGTCCTTGGCGTCGAAGTTGGGCAGGCCCTCGGAGTCGACCTCGTTGCCTGGCGCGGCCACGAAACCGTTGCCGTGGGTGTAGACGAGGTGCCGGTTGATCCAGTTGTTCTGCTCCGCCGGTGGCCCGGTGAGCTCTCGTACGGCCACGATGGTGTCGCGGACCGTGCCGTCCGCGTCGGGGTAACGGTCGACGTCGAGCGGCTCGTGGAAGTCGTAGTAACCGCGGATCCGCTGCTTCTGCTGGTAGGTCTTGGCGACCAGGCTCGGGTCGAGCAGGCGCACGCCGGAGATGGAACTGTCGGCGGTGACGCTGACCTTGCTCGGATCACCCTGAGCCGTGTAGTCGATCACCTCGGCATCGTCTACGCCGTAGGCTTTTCGTGTCGCGTCGATGTTGCGCTTGATGTACTCCTGCTCCTTGCCCTGCTGGTTCGGCTTGACCTGGAACTGCTCGACCAGGGCCGGGTAGACCCCGCCGATCAGGATGGCCGAGAGCACCAGGAGGCCGAAGCCGACGCCGGGCAGCATGCCGCCGGATCGCACGACCCCGGCGAAGAACAGCACGGCGCAGATCAGCGCGATGATCGCCAGGATGTTCTTGGCGGGAAGCACCGCGTTGACGTCGGTGTACGAGGCACCGTGTCTGAAGCCCCGGTCGGAGAACACCAGCCCGTACCGGTCGTACCAGTAGGCGACCGCCTTCAGCAGCACGAAGATGCCGAGCAGCACCGACAGGTGCGCCCGAGCGCCACGCGAGGCGTGCACGCCGGGTGACTGGAGCCGGAACCCGCCGTACAGGTAGTGCACGATCGCCGACAGCAGGGCGGACAGCACCACCGCGACGAACAGGAAGTTCAGCACCATCCGGATGAAGGGATAGGTGAACATGAAGAAGGAGATGTCGTAGCCGAACTGCGGGTCGGTCTCACCGAACGGCGTCGCGTTGATGAACTCCAGCCAGGTCTTCCACTGGCCGGAGAAGGACGATCCCGCGAACAGGCCGAGCACCGCCACACCGATCAGGAAGATCAGCTTGCGGTGCGGGTCAAGGGCCATCCGATACCGGTCGGCACCGCTGGCGCCGCCGAACATCCCGGGGCCGAACATCGGCCGCATCCGGTACGCCATCAGCATGTTGCCGCCGACAATGCCGACCATCAACAGCGCACCGACGATGAACAGGAGGATCTGTGTGATGATCACGCCGGAGAAGACGGCCGTGTAGTCGACCGCTTCGTACCAGAGGTAGTCGGTGAAAATACCGGCAAAGAGGAAGAATAACGCGACTATCACGACCAGAGTGATCGCGACGGGAAGTAGCAGTCGTGGCCGGCGGGGCAAGCGCATTGCCCTACCGGCTCCGGGGGTCCGGAAGCTCAAGGCCAACCCCTTGTCGTAAGAGCACGGTCCGTGTCTGGAAACCTACACCGGCGAGAGTTGGGGCGCGCTTAGCCTTTCGGGCACGGTCCGGCCACAACGTCCGCTGGTATCGGGTCCACCGGTAGCAACGCACAGGGGTCCTGATGAGTGCCCCATGACGAACTTCTGACCCGAAAATTCAACTTTCTTTGCAAATCGGGCATCACACTCATATCGCCATCGAGCTCGCGGAGCCACTCCTCCGGCGGGAACCGCGTGCACCATGACGTCCTGGCGCACGGCCGGTCTCCGGGCCGGCTCCGGCGTCAGCCGGTCGGGCAGCTCTGCACGGAACCCGAGCCGGTACGGATCGAGTCGATCGCCTGAACGGCCTCGCGCAGCGTCTCGACCTTGACCAGCCTGAGCCCGTCCGGGATCGCCCTGACCGCCTCGGCGCAGTTGTCGGCCGGGGTCAGGAAGACCGTCGCGCCGGCCCTCCTGGCACCGACCATCTTCTGCTGGATGCCGCCGATCGGGCCCACGTCACCCTCCGCGGTGATCGTCCCGGTCCCCGCGATGGACTTGCCGCCGGTCAACGGCCCAGGGGTGAGCTTGTCGACGATGCCCAGGGAGAACATCATCCCCGCGCTCGGCCCGCCGACGTCGCCAACATTGATCTTGACTTCGAAGGGGAACTTGTAACCCACCCGCATGGTGATGCCCACGATGGGCGCTCCGTCCTTGCCGGCGACGGTAGGGACGGCGATGGTCAGGCTCTGGGTGCCACGGTTGACGACGAAACTGACCTCTTCCCCCGGCTTGTGCTTGCGGACGGAGGACGAGACGGTCTCCCTGTCGGCCACGGGCGTGCCGTCCACCGAGACGATCTCGTCACCGGCCTTGAACTTCCCGTCGGCCGGCATGCCCTTCTCCGTGGAACCCACGGTCACGATCGAGTTGTAGGGAATCCTCAGCTCGGTCAGCGCCGCCGCGGTCGCGTCGTCCTGGGAGTTCGTCATCTCCTGGGTGTTCTGCTCCTCGACCTCCTTGGCGGTGGTCGCCGGAGGGAAGATCGTCTCCTCGGGCACGACCGCGATGGTGGGATCGATCCATCCCCTGAGCGCGCTGAACAGATCGATCCTGGTGCCGGGACCGCCCTGGTAGGCGACGGTGACGAGGCTGAGCTTGCCGTCGGTCGGATACGTCTGGTGTCCCTCGATGCTGATCACCGGTTTACCGTCGACGTCGCCGATGGTGTTCTCGGTCGGCCCGGGGCTCAGCACGACGTACGGCACCGGCAGCACGGCGCCGATCAGCGCGAGCATGAGCGTGAGAAAGCCCGCCACCATCAAAGTCAGGGCTCGTCGGGACATGGACAAAGCCTATGCCGTACGACAGGTCATGAAACCGCACCCGGACGCCGCCGCGCCGACGGGCACATACCCGTCAGTCGAGATCAATCGCAGGCTCCCACCCACTCGGAGGACCCGTCGGTGAAAAACTGGTTCTTCCAGATGGGGACCTGGCTCTTGAGATCGTCGATCAGCCTTCTGGACGCCTCGAACGCCTCACCGCGGTGCGGCGCGGCGACCGCCACGACGACCGCGACATCGCCGAGCCTCAGGTCGCCGACCCGGTGGACGGCTGCCAGGGCGGTCACCGGGAAGTCCGCGGCGACCTTCTCGGCCACCCTGCGCAGCTCGCCCGGGGCGCTCGGGTGTGCCGAGTAGGACAGGCTCGTGACCGGCCTCCCGTGATCCTCTTCTCGTACCGTGCCGACGAAGACCGTCGTACCGCCCGCTGCGTGATCGCCGACGGCGGCGAGCACCTCGTCGACGGAGAGCGTGCTGTCGCGAATATCGAGCAACCGGATGACATCCACGCACAGAGTCTATGGCGACGCTGCGTGTCGCGGTGAGGCCGCTCTTACCCGGCTCTGTACCACCGGCGACGCTGGCACGTCGCGGTGAGGCCGCTCTTACCCGGCTCCTTCCCTCGTCGAGGAAGGCCGCTCGTACCCTCGCGACCTCCCTCTCCTCAGTCCAGTCGCCGGCACGGCCTCACGGGGAAGTCCCTCATGGGGGGCGTGGGGCACGTCCCCAAGGGATTCTTGGTTCGGTCGCCGGCACGGCCTCACGGGGAAGTCCCCCAGGCCATGGGCGTGAGCACGTCCCCAGGGAGAGAAGGGATGGAGGCGGGACATCCCCCGGGGGAGGTTCCTGGTCCGGTTGTCGGCCCCCGCGGGAGCTCGCTCGGGCTCCCTGGGCGGCTCGTCAGGGGCGGCGCTTCTTGCGGGCGGCGCGGACGATCGCCGCGGTGCCGAGGACGGCGACGGTGGCGCCGGCCGCGGTGAGCGTGGCCTCCTTGCCGGACAGGCGGCGGCCCACGACGGCGTGCCTGCCGCCACGCAGCTCCAGAAGCTGCTCGAACGCGGCCTCGTTGGTCCACATCGGCTTCCAGCCGACCTCACGCAGCGTCGTGCAGTCGACCACCCAGGGGTAGACGACATAGTGCAGGTCGGTGGCCGGGGCCGGGGTGACGCCGAGGCGGTGCAGGCGCTGGGCGGTTCCGAAGGTCAGCCCCGCGGGCAGTTCCAGCCGGCGCAGCCCGGAGAGCTCCTCCACCTGCTCCTGCTCCAGCCAGCCCTCTCCTCCGACGGCCACCACCCCGGAGACCGTGCCGAGCGCCGCCATCTCCAGGACCGAGACCAGGTCGTCCACGTGGCAGAACTGCCAGCGCGGGTTGCATCCCTTGACGGTCAGCAGCCGGGGCGCCTCGAAGTGCCGGGTCACCACGCTGTCGACACCGGGGCCGACCACGGCCGCGGGTCTGACCACGGTCACGTCGAGACCCGGGTGGCTGCGCAGGGAGCGCCGGGCCAGTGCCTCGATCTCCAGATGGTCGCCGACCATGCCCGTATCCGGCTCGGCCGCGACCTCGGAGTTCTCAGGCAGCGGGACGGGATTCTCGGGTACGGCCCCGTACACCATGGCGCTGGTGACCAGCACGACCCGCCGCACCCTCGCCGCGGCACTGGCGGTGAGCACCGTCTGGGCCGCGCGCAGGTTGTAGGCGCGTCGCTCCGCGGGGTCGGCGTCGAGCGCGTAGTCACCGGCCAGGTGCACGAGCACGTCAATATCGGATATGCGGTTCGCCAAGAGCGGATCTCGAACATCGAGCACCCGCCATGTGACATCGGGCACATCGCCGCGCTGCTCGTCGATGGCCACGACCCTGCGGAAATCCGCAGACGAGGCGACCTTCGCGAGGAAAGCACGGCCTAGGCCCGAGGCGGCGCCGGTGACGGCGACGACAGGGGGCCGGGAGCGTTTCGAGGTAGGCACCAGGTCCTCACTTTGCACTGACCCGCCATGCGACGGATAACGTGGCGGATGTGGACTCCTCCATCCTGCACGAGGTAGAGCGGTGACTGACTTGCCAGGTCGGGAAAACGACCCCAACGACAATCCGTTCGCCATGTTCGGCGACCCGGAGCAGATCGCAGCGGCAATGCGCCAGTTCGCCGACATGCTCTCCGCTCCGCCGACCTCAGGTCCCGTCAACTGGGACATGGCGAAGAACATCGCACGGCACGTCGTGGTCGCCGAGGGCGATCCCAGTGTCATGGAGGGTGAGCGACGCCAGGTCGTCGACGCCCTGAACCTGGCCGACCTTTGGCTCAATGAGGCCACCTCCCTACCGAGCGGGGTGAGCAACCCCCAGGCGTGGAGCCGTTCGGAATGGATCGAGAAGACCGTCCCCGTCTGGCAGAAGCTCTGTGACCCGATCGCCGCCCGCATGGTCGAGACCATGAGCGGCACGCTCAGCGCCTCCGGTCTGCCCCCGGAGGCTCAGGCCATGGCCGGGCCGCTGATGGGGATGATGAAGCAGATGGGCGGCATGATGGTCGGCCAGCAGATCGGCCAGGCCATCGGCTCGCTCGCCCTGGAGGTGATCGGCGCCACCGACATCGGCCTGCCGCTGTCGGACAGCGCCGCCCTGCTGCCCGGCGGCATCTCGGCGTTCAGTCAGGGTCTGGAGACCCCCGCCGAGGAGATCCGCCTCTATCTCGCCCTGCGCGAGGCGGCCCACCACCGGCTGTTCCAGCACGTGCCGTGGCTGCGCGCGCACCTGCTCGGAGCCGTGGAGGAGTACGCCAGGGGTATCACGGTGGACGCCTCCGCACTGGAGGAGCAGCTCCGCGGGCTTGATCTCAACAATCCCGAGCAGCTCCAGCAGGCGCTGAGCGGCGGCAACCTGCTCAAGCCCGAGGAGACCGAGCGGCAGAAGGCCGCCCTGTCCCGGCTGGAGACCATGCTCGCTCTCGTCGAGGGCTGGGTGGGCACCGTCGTGGACGGCGCCGCGGACGGCAAGCTCCCCTCGGCGACGGCACTGGCGGAGACCGTACGGCGCCGCAGGGCGACCGGCGGCCCCGCGGAGCAGACCTTCGCCACGCTCGTCGGCCTCGAACTCCGGCCCCGCCGCCTGCGCGAGGCCGCCACCCTGTGGCAGGCGCTGGAATCCGACCGGGGCGTCGACGGCCGCGACGCGGTCTGGAGCCACCCCGACCTCATGCCCACCGCCGACGACCTGGACAACCCCGAGGGGTTCGTACGGGGCGAGCCCGAGCTCGACCTGTCGTCCCTGGAGGGATCTCTGCGCGAGCCTCCCGCCGCTCCCGGCGAGGACGACGACAAGGGCGACGACAGGGGCGACACCGGTGGGAGCGGCGCGTGAGCCTGCGCGCCGACGCGCGGGACGTGCTCACGGAATGGACCGCGCCCACGGCGGAGGAGGAGATCCTCCGCAAGGAGTTCCTGGATCACGTACACGCCCATGACGACGCGATGTGGCGCGAGTGCGTCACCGGTCACCTGACGGCCACGACCGCGGTGCTCTCCCACGACGGCGAGCGGGTTCTGCTGACGCTGCACCCCAAGGCCGGGATGTGGCTGCCCATGGGCGGCCACTGCGAGCGCGGCGACACCTCCCTTGAGGCGGTGGCGATGCGTGAGGCCACCGAGGAGTCCGGCATCCCGGGCCTGCGGCTGTTGCCCGGCCCGCTGGCACTCGACCGGCACCGGGTCTGGTGCCATCCGCCGCACAGCAGCCATCTGGACGTGGAGTACGGCGCGGTCGCCCCCGCGGACGTCGAGGCCGTGATCAGCGCCGAGTCGCTCGACCTGCGCTGGTTCCCCGTGGACGAGATCCCCGAACTCTCCGACGAGGCGACCCGCCGCCTGGCCCGCCGCGCCCGCGAGGCCCTGCGCTCCGGCTGACCGACAGCCCGAACCGGTACCGGCTCGGGCTGTCGCGGCTCGGTGCCACTGCGGCTCCGGATCTGGGCGGCGCGGTGACCACTGGGAGATCCTCGGTCTCGGCGGCTTCCCGGAACGCGTGGGTTCCGATGAATCGGTTGATTTCCGGCCGTCTTCCGCAGGCGTTGGACCGTTTTATGCTTGTCTCACCTCTGCCTGGATATCTTCGTTCCCAATCAGGCTGTACAGAGCGGATCGGGGCGCTGTGAGCGTAGACATCGTGGCTGACAGGAGCGCCGGAGGCGCGGTCGTGACGCCGCGGCGGCGCTGGAGGATCCCCACATCCCTCGCCTGGGCCGCGGTCACGCCATTCGCCGCCTGGGCGGTGGCCCGGGTCGCCGGACTCGAACGCGACTCGCTGACCACCCAGCTCATGACCGGTACCCCGTACGTGGCGGCCGCCTCGCTCGTACCGGTGCTGCTGTCGGTGCTGACCCGCAACCGGGCCGCGACGGCCGTCGCGCTGGTCACCACCGCGGCGCTCGGCCTCAGCGTGCTCCCCAGGGCCTTTCGCTCCGGGGATGTGGTGGCGGGAACACCCCTGCGGGTGCTGACGCTCAACACGCTGTTCGGGCACGCCGAGCCCGACGCCGTGATGGATCTGGTCCGGCGGCTGGACCCGGACGTGCTGAGCACCCAGGAGCTGACCCCGGGAATGGTCGGGAAGCTGGAGGCGGCCGGTCTTGGCGGGATCATGCCGTACCAGGTGCTGGAGCCGGAGTGGAGCGCCGGCGGCAGCGGCCTGTACTCCCGGTATCCGCTGACCCCCAGGGAGAACCTGTTCGAGGCGATCGGGCACAACATGCCCGCCGCGCTGATGACCGTCCCCGGCGCCAAGCCCGTCGAGATCATCGACGTGCACCCCTTCCCGCCGCTGGGCAGGCAGGTGTACGACTGGACGGCGGCGCTGGACGCCCTGCCCTCCGCCGCGCCCGACACGATCCGCATCCTCGCGGGCGACTTCAACGCCAGCCTCGACCACGCGGCCATGCGCCGTTTTCTCGACCGCGGCTATCAGGACGCGGCCGACAGCGCCGGAGAGGGGCTGACCCCCACCTGGCCGGTCAACAAGCGCGTCCCGCCGCTGATCACGATCGACCATGTCGTGGTGGACCGGCGGGTGGGCGTGAACACCGTCAGCGTGCACAGCGTTCCCGGCACCGATCACCGGGCCGTCTTCGCCGACCTACGCCTGCCCGCGCTCTGACGGCTCGGGCATCCGGGCCGCTCAGGCCGAGAGCAGTGCCCGGGTGTTGTCCCAGCCTTCGAGGCCCGGGTCGAGGAGGTGGAGGTCTCCGGGAGCGCGCAGGCGATGCCAGCCGGGCCCCCTGGCGACCATACGGCTGCCGGGTGCCGAGGCACGGAGCGCCTTGACCGGGTCAAGGTCGTCGAAGCCCACCGAGGCCCAGCCCGGGTAGGGCAGGTGGGCGGCCAGCGCCACGGTGCCACCGCCCGCGGCAGGGCAGACGGCGATCCGTGCCCGGCCGAGTTCGCGGAAGAGCTTGCCGATGAGCAGCGGAGGCAGGTCGGGCGCGTCGGCGCTCAGCAGGACCGCCTGCTCGCCGTGGGGCAGGGCGGCGAAGGCCGCCTCGACCAGGGCGCTCCCCGAGAGATCGGGGATCTCGACGACAGGGGTGCCCGGCCAGACGATCTCCTCCATGCCCGGGACGCTCGTCACCACGACCGCTGAGACGAAGTCGAGTCCGGCGACGAGTTCGTAGGTGTCCTCGGCGACGGCGGTCAGGAAGTCGGCCGCGTCGATCCCCGGCGGAGCCGCGTCCGCCGAGGAGGGCGTGACGAGAACGGCCACCACTCGATCCTCTGTCAACATTCCTCCGCGGAGCCGTGGGCCGCCGTGGAGAATCCCTCCAGGAAGCCCCGTGCCCGCTCGGCCTTGGGATATCGTTCCACGAGCGCCCAGAAGCGTGAGCCGTGACTCGGCACCAGCAGGTGGACGAGCTCGTGCATGATCACATAGTCCACCACCCACGAGGGCATGCCCCTCAGGCGCGTGGAGATCCTGATGGTTCCGTGATCCGGAGTGCACGAGCCCCAACGGTGCTTCTGGTTCTCCACCCAGCGCACGCTCGACGGTTTCGCCTCCCCGCCCAGGTAGCGGGCCGACAGCTCGACGGCCCGATCGAGGAGGTCGTCGTCCGAGGGACGTCTGCGCTGCTCCTTGGCCGCGAGTCGATCGAGCATACGGCGCACCCACTGTTCCTCGTCGGTGCTACTCAGACCGGCGGGGAGGAGCACGATCGTTTTCTCGCCGTCGCGGTACGCAGAAACCGTCCGCCGGCGGCGAGAACTTCGGCGGACCTCGACTGTCTCGGGGGGCACATATGAACGGTAGCCGAGAATGGCGAATTCACACCAGAGGGTAGAACACGTTCCCGCTGGTCAATCCCCGTTCACCGATTGTTCGGCGGGAGCGATCAAGTGCGGTCACAACTTATCTAATTAACCTGGATATCAGCCGTCTCACGCGTTGCCGAATCGCGGGACCCGCTGTTCTCGCTGAGCCGCCAACCCTTCGAGCATGTCGTCGGAGGCCATGGTGACCGGCTGGGCAAGGGATTCCCAACGCAGCGCGGCGTCGAGATCGGGGTGCCCGCCGCCCGCGAGGGCGACCTTGGTGAGCCGGGTGGCGATCGGCGCGTTGGCGGCGATCCGCGACGCGATGCCCAGCACCTCGGCCATCAGCGACTCACGGGGGAACGCCCTGTTCACCAGCCCCGCGGAGGCCGCCTCCAGCCCCGTCATCGTCCGCCCTGTGAGCAACATCTCCCTGGCCACGCCCACCCCGGCGACCCTGGGCAGCAAGTAGGTGGCCGCCATGCCGGGGTGCAGGCCGAGCGAGGTGAAGGGGGCGAGCAGCTTGGCCTCCTCGGCGGCGTAGACCAGGTCACAGGCGAGGGCGAGGCACAATCCCGCCCCGACGGCGGCGCCGTTGACCGCGGCGATGGTCGGCACCTCCAGATCGGCGATCGTCAACCAGGTCCGGTAGAAGCCGAGCATCCGGTCGCGTAGGGCGGGGACGTCCTCGGTACGCCGCTCCGCGAGCCAGGACAGGTCTCCCCCGGCGCAGAACGCCTTCCCCTCCCCGGTGACGACCACGCACCGCAGTTCGCGGTCCGCCGCGAGGCCGGCGACGGCCTGCCGCCACCGGGCGGTCATCGCGTCGGTCATCGCGTTGCGCAGGTCGGGGAGGTTCAGAGTGAGCACCGCGACACCGTTCTCACGCCGATCAATCAAGATCTCCTTCATGTCGGGAGCGTAGCCCACGACGTTTTCCGCCCGAGGCCGAGGGCGGCCCGCCAGGAGCTGTCCACAGGGCAGGAGTTATCCACAGGCGGCGGGAAAGGCGTCCGGGGGCCCGCGGGGGCGTGGCACGCTGGCACACCCGGCCAGCCTGCTCACCGGCTCTCCCGCAGGCTGCCTCCTTCGAGGAAAGGTCCCTTGATGCGACCACGCCTGAAGCCCGCGCTGCGCCGCGTCGCCCGTGATCGGCGCACCCTGCAGTTCGGCCTGCATCCCCGGCACGCGGTTGTGCTGAGCGATCTGGAACCGGAGGTCCGCCGCTGGGTGGAAAGTCTCGACGGCGTAAGGGATCTCGCGGGCGTGCTGGCCGGCGCCACCGAGGCGGGTCTCGGCGAGGAGCGCGGCCGGACCCTGCTCGATCTGCTGGTCAGCCGGGGTGTGGTGGACGACGCGGCGGCGGGTCCGGGCCCGCTGCGCGCGCTGGCGCTGGCCGAGCGCGACCGGCTCCAGCCCGATCTGGACGCGCTCTCCCTTTCCCCCGGCACGGTCGACGGAGGGCTCGCCGTGCTGGAGCGCAGGCAGCGGGCCCGGGTGCGGGTCTACGGCGCGGGCCGGGTGGGCGCGCAGGTCGTCGCCCTGCTCGCCGCCTCAGGGGTCGGCCACATCTGCGTCGTCGATCCCGGTACGGCCCGGCGGCGGGATGTCGTCCCCGGCGGGCTCGGCTGGACGGAGGTCGGG
Source organism: Streptosporangium sp. NPDC049644 (assembly GCF_040675205.1). Lineage (NCBI taxonomy): Bacteria > Bacillati > Actinomycetota > Actinomycetes > Streptosporangiales > Streptosporangiaceae > Streptosporangium > Streptosporangium sp. NPDC049644. The sequence goes on from NZ_JBFAOJ010000031.1 coordinate 13,997, forward strand.
ATGAGCAGGCAGGACGGTGCGGTCGCGGTGGCCAGGAGGCTGGCGCCCGGCCTCACGGCGTCGACCGGCGACGGCGCCGCCCGACCCGCCGACGGGGCCGGGCCACCCGACCTGGCGGTGCTCGCTCCGGTGGTGCCCCTGGACGGTCTCCTGGTCAGAGAACTCGTCGAGTGGGGAATCCCACATTTGCTGGCAACCGCCTTCGAGGCCTTCGGTTCGGTCGGTCCGCTGGTGCTACCTGGACGGAGCACGTGCCTGCACTGTCTAGATTTGACGCGACGCGATCGCGACCCCGGCTGGCCCACTGTCAGTGCGTGCCTGGGCGGCTTCCCCGCAGGGGAGATCGCGTGCGGGACGGCGCTGTCCGCGCTGGTAGCGGCATCGGCTGCCGGTCATGCGCTTGCTTGGATAGACGGCCGTGAACCCGTTGTGACGAACAGCACAATGGAAGTATTGCCAGATTGGACGTGGAAAAGGCGATCCTGGAGTGTTCATCCTCAATGTCGTTGCTTCCGAAACGAGTTGGGTTCGCTAACAATGGTCGCGTCGGCTACCTGCCGCTGACGGACAAGCACAGCGAAGGGAGGGAGCGGCGTCTCGCTGTAACGGGGGACACGCCGCTAACCGAGGTGAGTGACCTTCCGCGTCGCGCCGTTGCGCGCTCTGCAAAGCTGGCGGCCCTTCCCATCGGGTTCGCCGGTCGTACCGCTCTCGGTCTCGGAAAACGGATCGGCGGCAAGTCGGCCGAGATCGTCGCCCAGGAGATCCAGGAACGCACCGCCGAGCAGATCTTCAAGGTTCTCGGAGAGCTCAAGGGCGGGGCGATGAAGCTCGGCCAGGCACTGTCCATCTTCGAGGCGGCGCTGCCCGCCGAGATCGCCGGCCCCTACCGCGCGACCCTGACCAAGCTCCAGGACGCGGCTCCGCCGCTCCCCACCGCGACCGTGCACAAGGTTCTCGTCGAGCAGTTGGGGGACGACTGGCGGGAGAACTTCCAGTCATTCGACGACAAGCCCACCGCGGCCGCCTCGATCGGGCAGGTGCACAAGGCGGTCTGGCACGACGGCCGAACGGTCGCGGTCAAGATCCAGTATCCGGGGGCGGGAAAGGCCCTGCTCTCCGACTTCACCCAGCTGGCCAGGCTCGGCAAGCTCTTCGGGGTGCTGCTGCCGGGTCTCGACATCAAGGCGGTCCTGAACGAGCTGCGCGAGCGGGTGATCGAGGAGCTCGACTACCTGCGCGAGGCCGAGGCGCAGCACGCCTTCGCCCAGGAGTTCAAGGACGACCCCGACTTCCTGATCCCGGACGTCATCGCCGCCAACGAGCAGGTGCTCGTCTCCGAATGGGTCGACGCCACCCCGCTGTCGCGGGTCATCACCGACGGCACCCAGGAGGAGCGCGATCGGGCCGGGCTCCAGCTCGTCCGGTTCCTGTTCTCCTCACCGGCCCGGCTGGGCATGCTCCACGCCGACCCCCATCCGGGCAACTTCCGGATCCTCGACGACGGCAGGATGTGCGTGCTCGACTTCGGCGCGGTCAACCGGCTGCCCGACGGATACCCGCCGCTCTTCGGGAAGCTGACCCGCATCTTCAACAACGGCGACATGGAGACCGTGGTCCAGGGCCTGCGCGACGAGGGGTTCATCCGCCCGCACATCGAGGTCGACACCGAGGCCCTGCGGGCGTTCCTCGCCCCCTACGTCGAGCCGACCTCCGTGGAGGAGTTCTCCTTCAGCAGGGAGTGGCTCCAGCAGCAGGCCGCCATGGCCACCGACCTGCGTCCGAACAACGTGGTGCGCCAGCTCAACCTGCCCGTGTCGTACGTCCTCATCCATCGGGTGCACACGGCGGGAATCGGCGTGCTCTGCCAGCTCGGCGCCACCGCCCGTTTCCGCCAGGAGGTCATCCGCTGGGTCCCCGGATTCGCCGACGAGGACACCGGAGAGCCCACCCTCGCCAGCGCCTGACCGGAGACGGCCCGGCGAGACGCGTAAGGGGCGGTTCGCCGAGACCCGTGAGAGGCGACCCGCCGAATCGCATGGGCACCGACCTGGCGAGATCCCTGAAGGGCGACCTCGGCGAAACGCGTAGCCGGCGGCTCGGCGAGAGCACCGTGAAAAGTGGATCGCCGAGACGCGTGAGGGGTGGCCCGCCGGAGCGGGTCACCCCTCATTCATCTGCCGTGTTCCGCTGTGCCTCCGCTATGCGTCGCCGCCGATCCTCACGGATCAGACGAGGCGCAGGAGCGCGGTGCGCAAACGCGCCGACGCGCGTTCCGCACCACGTTGGGCTCGTTGGAGACGTTGAAGCCCGGCGGCCCTGCGATGCTCCTCCGCCTCACGGTGGAGGGTCTGTATTCGGTCACGTACCAGTTCTTCTTGCATAGACGGCAGGTCGAGCCCCGTGGTGTTGAAGTAGCTCATCGGAGTGGTCCTTTCGGGAACGTGTGATTTCTGGTTGATCGAGTTCTCGGTGGTCTGGGCGATGACCGGATTGTTCAGGCAGCGACCGGGTTCTTGCGCGGACGTCCGCGCGGGCGCTTCCGGGGGACGATCGCCCCCCGCAGAACGAGCTCGCCGCCCCAGACTCCCCATGGCTCCTCGCGCTCCAGTGCGCGGGCCAGGCAGGCCTGGCGGATCGGGCAGCCTCCGCAGAGCGCCTTGGCGAACTCCACGTCCTCCGGAGACTCGGCGAACCACAGGTCAGGGTCGGTACGACAGGGGATTGTGGCTTCGTCGATCAGGTCCATGACCGTCTGGGCCCCCATCTGTTTCACCTCTCAGTTAGGTGTTGATCTTCGGCTACCTCTTGGGTGGGGGTCAGGAATGACGCGGACAAACAAGAAGGCCGCGGATCCTGGTGCGGATCCGCGGCCTGAAGGCTCTTTCCTCGGTCAGATTATGACCGGAGGATGCCTCCAGGGTTGCGGACCGCGCAGTCCACCGTTTCCGATGTGCTTGGTCGTTGCTGCGTAGCTGCCGCCCACCGGGGTCGGGACAGCCGGTGCCTCTGCCGCGAGGGCGAGCAGAGCGAGCCGGCGGTTGGCCTCGGCCCAGAAGCGGACAGGGTTGTCCTGCAGAGCCGGGGCTGCCGCACCACGGGCGAGGGAGACCTGGCTGCCGCAGGGCAGTTCGGTGTTACGGCGCACGGAAGCGAGCCCCATCTGGGACGACATCAGGATGTTCTTCACAGCGGACTCACCTCCATACGTGGATCGTCGGACAGGAACGTCCGACTTGCTTGACCATGACCCTAAACCCGGGCCACCGGAGCGGGCAACATATTTTCTACCTGCGGCTTTGCGACTATCTCACGCGGATCATCGCTTCCTGCACTACCGACACGGCCAGTTCCCCGGACCGGGTGAACATCTCGCCCTTGGCGAGCCCGCGAGCCGCCCCCGACCACGGCGACTCCTGAGCATAGAGCACCCACTCGTCCACCCGGATGGGGCGGTGGAACCACATCGCGTGGTCCAGCGAGGCGCCGGAGACATTGGAGGCGCCCCAGGCCAGGCCGTGGGCCAGCAGCACGGTGTCGACCAGGGTGAAGTCGGAGGCGTAGGCGGCGAGCACCACGTGCAGCAGCGGGTCGTCGGGCAGCTCCGCCTCATAACGGAACCACACGTTGGTGTTTGAACCTCGAAGCTCCGGGTCGCGATGGGCCTCCCAGGTGAGCGGAGTCACATAGCGGGCGTCCACCGGCCGGGGCCTGGACGCCCACTCACGCATCAGTGAGTTCGTCCCCACGATCTGGAGCATCCGGTCCCGGTAAGACGGCAGTTCCTCAGGACCGATCACCTGGGGCATCGTGGCCGCCTGGTGCTCGACGCCGGTCTCCTGCACGTGGAAGGAGGCCGACATGGTGAATATCGCCTTGCCGTGCTGGATGGCCACCACCCGCCGGGTGGTGAAGGAGCGGCCGTCACGGACCCGCTCCACGTTGTAGACGATCGGGATGGCCGGGTCTCCCGGGCGGATGAAATAGGCGTGCAACGAGTGGACGTCGCGGCCCTCGGGCACCGTTCGCCCCGCGGCGACCAGGGCCTGCGCGGCCACCTGACCGCCGAAGACACGCTGGATACGCTCCTCGGGACTGCGTCCCCTGAAGATGTCGAGCTCGATCTGCTCCAGGTCAAGCAGGTCCAGGAGCTCCTTTAACGCCTCGTTCACGCGCCCTCCGTGTGGTGTGCGGTGGAACGGCACAGTTCGAGCACCGCTTCACCGTAACGCTCAAGTTTGACGCGCCCGATTCCCGTGATCGCCAACAGGTCCTGTTCGGAGACCGGTGCCCGCTCGGCGATGGCCTGGAGGGTGACGTCGGTGAAGACCGCCCACTGCGGGAGCTTCTCCTTCTTCGCGACTCCCGTACGCCATGCCTTCAGCGCTTCGAGCAGTGCCTCGTCGTAGTCCGCGGGACAGGCGGCACACCTGCCGAGCTTCTGCTCGGCGGCGGCCATCAGGGTCTTCCCACAGACCCGGCAGCTGATCGGCGCGGCGACCACGCGGCGATCAGCCGCCGCGGGTGTGCGGCTCCGCTGCGTGGCGCGACCGGTCAGCCCGTCCAGGAATCGGGAGGGTTTGCGGGAGCGCCGGCCTCCCGGCGAGCGCGCCAGCGCCCACGACACCCCCAGGTGGGCGCGGGCGCGGGTGACGCCCACGTACAGGAGGCGACGTTCCTCCTCGATCTGCTCAGGGGTCTCCGCGTAGATGATCGGCAGCATGCCCTCGGTGACGCCGACGAGGAAGACCGCGTCCCACTCCAGGCCCTTGGCCGCGTGCAGCGAGGCGAGGGTGACCCCCTCGACCGGCGGCGCGTGCTGCTCACTGGCCCGGCGCTCCAGCTCCGCGACGAAGGCGGACAGGTCCGCGCCCGCGGCGGCGAGGTCCTCGGCGAGGTCGGCCAGGGCCTTCAGCGACTCCCACTTCTCGCGGGCCTTGCCTCCGCCGGGTGGCTCGGGGGTCAGCCCGATGCCGGACAGGATGTGGTGCACGGTCAAGGCGAGCGTGTCGCCGGGTTCGGCGGAGCGTGCGGCGCCGCGCAGCAGCACGACCGCATGACGGACCTCGGGGCGCTCGAAGAACCGGTCGGCGCCGCGCAGCACGTACGGCAGGCCGGCCTTGCTGAATGCCTGCTCGTACGCCTCGGACTGGGCGTTGACCCGGAACAGCACGGCGATCTCGCGGGTCGGCACACCGCCGGTGACGAGTTTCCGCACCGCCCGCGCCACTCCCTCCGCCTCGGCGGTCTCGTCGTCGTACTCGGCGAAAACCGGTTCGGGGCCGTCCGGACGCTGGGCGATCAGGGCGAGCTTGTGCGGGGTCCTCGCCCTGTCGAGCACCCGGTTGGCCAGGGAGACGACCTGGGGGGTGGAGCGGTAGTCACGGACCAGCTTGATCACGGTGGCGTTGGGGTACTCGACCGAGAAACCCGTCAGGTAGCGGGGGGTGGCCCCGGTGAAGGAGTAGATCGTCTGGTTGGGGTCGCCGACCACGCACAGGTCGTCGCGTCCGCCGAGCCAGGTGTCGAGCAGCAGCTTCTGCAACGGGTTGACGTCCTGGTACTCGTCGACCACGAAGTAGCGGTACTGCCTGCGGATCTCGCCTGCCACCTCGCGGTGCTCGGTCATCACGGCCGCGGTGAGCTCCAGGATGGTCTCGAAGTCGACCAGGTGCCGGTCGCGGCGGAGGGTCTCGTACATCTCGTAGAGCCGGGAGACCTCCTCGGCCGGTACGGGCGAGGTCCGGCCGGCCTTCTTCGCTGCCTCCGCGTAGTCTTCGGGGCCGATCTGGGTGACCTTGGCCCACTCGATCTCAGCGGCGATGTCGCGCAGTTCCGAGCGCTCGTGGTTCTTACGCAGGGAGCGGCAGGCGTCGACCAGCAGCGGCAGCTTCGACTCGATCACCCTGGGCGGGTCGCCACCGATGACCCGCGGCCAGAAGTAGGTGAGCTGGCGCAGCGCGGCGGCGTGGAAGGTGCGCGCCTGCACGCCCGGCGCGCCGAGCTGGCGCAACCGCTGCCTGAGCTCACCGGCCGCGCGTGTGGTGAACGTCACCGCAAGCACCCCCTGGGCGTCGACCACCCCGTTGCGGACGGCGTGCGCGATGCGATGGGTGATGGCACGGGTCTTGCCCGTCCCCGCGCCGGCAAGGACGCAGACCGGTCCCCGGACGGCTTCGGCCACCTCACGCTGCTCCGGATCCAGCGCCGCCAGAATGTCGTCGGGCCTCACAGAGCCTCCTTACAAGCAGTCGAACGGACCGGGCCGCAACATCCTCCCAGGCTCTGGCCAAACCTTGCTCATTCTGGCAACATGCCGCCTTCAACCTGTATCGATCACCGAGATGCAGAAAGTGGGCCTTTTGCCCCACAATGGGGTGCGACTGGTTCCGGGGAAGGAAGAGGCCCGTGCGAAGTTGGGTAACCGTGGGTGCGCTCGCTCTGGCGGCGGCGATGGTTGGACCCGCGGTGGTGGACGCGACCGCGCCCGCATACGCGATCTCAGCACCGACCCGGATCGGTGGCGAGAAGACGGGCAAGGCCACCCCGACGCCGGCTCCGTCTCCGTCTCCGTCTCCGAGCACGGAGGCCGCACCGCTGGCCCAGGGCACCCTTGTCGAAACCGTGGCCTACGGCCGGCACGTGCGCCAGCGCATGGACGTCTGGTACCAGCCCGACGAGCTGAAGCGACCTGGCGTCTTCCTGGTCCACGGCGGCTGGTGGTCCTCGGGTGACAAGAAGTACATGACCGAGGTGAGCCGTAGCTACGCCGAGCAGGGCTACGTGGTCTTCAACATCAACTACCGTCTCTCCGGCGACGCCTCCTGGCCGGCCCAGCGCACCGACACCTTCGGTGCCATCGCCACCGCGCGGCGGCACGCGGCGCGCTGGTCCTTCGACCCGAACAACTACGTGGTTGTCGGCTTCTCCGCCGGAGGCCATCTGGCCACCGCCGTCGGCACCTACAAGAGCCGGCTGTCCGGCCTGCGCGGCGTGGTCGGCATCTCTCCGGTGATCTCCCCGCTCACCGCGTACACCGAGGGCATCGACAGCCTCGACCCGAACAAGCGCAAACTGCGTGATTCAGCCATCAAGCTCGCCGGGGGCTGCGAGCCCACCGGCAAGTGCGCCAGGGTGTGGGCCAGCATGGAGGTGCCGTGGCACGCGAGCCGCGGCGACGCGCCCATGCTGATCGTGCACTCGTCGGACGAGTTCGTGTCGGCGGAGCACAGCAAGCAACTCAAGGAGCACCTGCAGCAGGTCGGCGTGCCGGTGACGGTGCTGACCGAGCAGGGCATCGAGCACAGTGCGCCTCTTTACCGGTTGCCCGGCGTGGCGGAGCGGGTCCAGCAGTGGGTCGCGGAGAAGCTTCTCGCATCGGGAAGATGAAGGACTCTCGCTTTGTTGCCAATGGCGCCGGACATCACATGAGGGGATTTTTCACGACATGGCGCTGACTGTGTACACCACCACCTGGTGCGGCCCCTGCAAGCGGTTGAAGAGCCAGCTCAGCCGCGAGGGCATCTCCTACAACGAGGTCGACATCGAGAGCGATCCGGACGCGGCCACGTTCGTCATGAGCGTCAACAACGGCAACCAGGTCGTGCCCACCGTCGTGGTCGACTCCCCCACCGGCCGGATCGTCAGGACCAACCCGTCGGTGATCGAGGTCAAGCGCATCCTGGCGGGCGCGGGCGTGTAACCGTCCCCCCGCACCACCCGAGCCCCGGTTCCACCGAAAACCGGGGCTCCCACATGCCAGGGCCCCGCATACCGGTAGGGGCTCCATCGCGGACGTACCGGAACATGGAGTGCGCCCGCGTCCTGCCCCGCCCGGTCAGCCGACCCCGGCTCGTCGAGGCGGTCGGCACCGTCGTCGGCCGAGCCCGCGCGGTCCCGGCCGCCGGATCCGTCAGCGCCCGTGGCGTACGGCGGACACTGCGGCGGGCACGGCGGCGGGCACGGCGGCGGGCGCCTTCACCAGTCGCCGGTCAGCGGCGCGCCGTACCAGGTCTCGATGAGCCTGCGGGCGATCGACACCTCCGACGGCAGGCGCACCTCGCCGCTCTCCATCGCGGCCAGCAGTTCGGCGCGGCTGAACCAGTGGGCCTCGGCGATCTCCTCGGAGTCGAGGACGAACTCCGTCGACGTGGCCCGCGCGAAGAAGCCGAGCATCAGGCTGCGCGGGAACGGCCAGGGCTGGCTGCCCATGTAGCGTGCGTCGGCGACCCGCACGCCGACCTCCTCGGACACCTCGCGCGCCACGGCCTGCTCCAGCGACTCGCCCGGCTCGACGAAACCGGCCAGCACCGACAGCCGCCCCTCGGGCCACTGCGGTCCTCTGGCCAGCAGGCACCTGTCGTCGTCATCGTGGATCAGCATAATCACCGCAGGGTCGACCCGGGGAAAGTGCTGACTGTCGTCCTTGGGACAGACGCGCACATGCCCGCCGGCCCGCACCTCGGTGCGGCTCCCGCACCGGGGACAGTACTCGTGGGTGGAGTGCCATGCCTCCAGGGCGACCGCGTACACCAGCAGTCCGGCGTCCAGATCCCCCAGCAACGATCCCACCTGGCGCAACCCGGCGGTGACGGTCTGCCCCTCACCCGGTTCCGAGGGGTCGAGCGGGGGGACGAGCCGGTCGAAGGAACCCGGATGGGTGGCCGGCGACGCCGCCACGGCGAAGTAGGCGATGCCCTCCGCGTCGAGACCGAGCAGGTAACGCTCTCCCTCGGGGGCGTCGGCGGTGGACAGCAGGACCAGCTCCGCGTCTTCGCCGTTGCGCCGGATCAGCGCCTGCCCGTCGTCGACGACCACGACCCTGGTCGCGGCGTCCGCCCAGGCCCGCTCCAGCCACTCGGCGTCACCGCGGAGCACCGCCGACCTGTCGATGGCGCTGCGCGCAAGCAGCAGCGGCCCCAGAAGTCCTTCTTGTGCAGCGATCTCCACGCCGTTCCGCCTCCCCAAACGAGGCACATATTACGCCGCCGGAACGCGGAGCCGCATCGGGCCGACGGCGTCACCCCTGGCCGGAGGCCATCCAGAAAAGACCCCATCTTTTGATGACACGGACATATACGGTCAATAGACCGATCATCCCGGCGCGATGATCTCCGTCCCGCTAGGATGCACCGAGTTAGGTTAGCCTTACCTGATATCGGGGGTCCCTGCATTGCGGCTGTACCTCACCGCGCTGAAACCGACAGACTCGGTCACCGACGGCTTCCTCCCGGCGGCACGCGCACTCGGGTGCGAGGTCACGATCCTCACCGACCGGCCGGAACAGTACCGCGACCACGGAGCGGAGGTGCTCCGTTGCGACGTGCGCGACGCGCGGGCGGTGATCGACACCGTCGCGCACCACCGCGTCCCGGACGCGATCTTCTCGAACTCCGACCACATCCAGGCGGAGACCGCGCTCGCCGCCGCCTACTTCGGACTCCCCGGCAAGGACTGGCGGGCCTGTGTCGACACCAAGAACAAGGCGCTCACCCGGCGGCGGCTGGCCGCGGCCGGGGTCGAGACCGTCCGTGCCGCGCGGCTGGCACCAGCCGATCCGCCGGCCGCGGACGTGCCCTTTCCCGCGGTCGTGAAACCGCGCGAGGGCGTGGCCAGCGAGGACGTCGTGCTGGTCCATGACGCGGACGAGCTCGCGGCGGCCGTGCTGTCCATCAGGGGCAGGCGGCCGGCGGAGACGCTGGTCGTGGAGGAGTATCTCGACGGCCCCCTGCACACGATGGAGACGCTCGGCGACGGCGAGCGGATCAGGGTGCTCGGCGGTTTCCGCACCACTCTCGGACCGCTGCCGTACTTCGTGGAGGAACGGCTCGACTGGGAGCCGCCTCCCGGCCGCGACCACGTGCTGCGGGCCCTGGAGGCACTCCGGGTGGGGTTCGGGGCCTGCCACACCGAGTACGTGATGACCCCGGCCGGACCACGGATCGTCGAGGTCAACTACCGGGTGATCGGCGACCACTGCGACTTCCTGCTGGCCAGCCTGCTCCAGGCACCCCTGTTCGAGCTCGTCCTCGGCACACATCTCGGAATGGGGCCGGCGGACCTCGCCCCGGTGCGGGGGCATGGGACCGCGCTGAGCCTGGTCGCCGATCGCTCGGGGACCGTGGTGGAGGCTCCCGGGACCGTCCTCCCCACCGCCGGTGACCCGGTCCGGATCTGGCACCGGCCGCTGCGCGCCGTGGGCGACCGGATCGACCGGAGCAACACCAACCGCGACTATCTGGGCATCGTCCGCGCGACCGGGCCCGACCGGGCGGGCGTGGACGCCGCCGTCGCGGCCTTCAGAGCGGAGAACCCGTGGGTGATCGCGTGAGCCGAGGACCCGTGGACGGCTCCGGGATCGGCGGAGGTTCGGTGCGCGGGCGGGAGTCGTATCTCGCCGTCCGGGTGCTGAACGCGCTGCTGCGCGAGGACTACGGTGGCCTGGCCAGGCGGGTGACCCACGGCAAGGACGGCGTCGCGCTGGTCCTGCCCGGGGGCAGGCGGGTGCGGCTGGTCCCCGGCTCGCTGTTCCAGGACTTCGTCGCGGCCCCGCAGGAGGCGCTCTGGCTGCGGGAGGTCCTGCACACGCTGCGGGAGGTCTCCGACCCCGCCGACGCGGCCGGGGTCGAGTCGTTCACCAGGGAGTGCCACGAGGCGCTGCGCGCCCTCGACCTCCACGACCTCCACCGCGAAGAGGTGCTCACCAGACTGGCCGCCACCGCGCACCCCGCCACCACGGGCACGGCGGAAACCGGTGGCGGACGCGACAGCGTGTGGTACGAGACGCTGGCCGCGTTCGTCGATCACCCCGTCTATCCGACGGCCCGGTGCCGGATCGGCCTGTCCGACGAGGAGCTGACCGCGTACGCGCCGGAGTTCGCGCCCGCCTTCGAGCTGCGCTGGGCCGCGGTTCCCCGGGAGCGGCTCACCGGGGCCGAGCTGCCGGGGGCACCCGGGTTCCGCGCCGTCGGGCTGGCGGGGGGTCTGGCCGAGACGCACGCGCTGTTCCCCGTGCACCCGCTGACGGTCCCCCGCGTCGAGGAGATCCCGTGGGCGACCGTGGCCCCTCGGCCGTATCTGAGGGTCAGGCCCACGCTGTCGATGCGCACCGTCGAGATCGCTCCGGGCACGCACCTGAAGCTGCCGCTGACCACCAGCACCCTCGGGCTGCGCAACCGCAGGTCGATCAAGCCCGGCACGCTGGCCGACGGGGCGCGGGCCGAACTGCTGCTGCGGGCCATGCCCGATCCCGAGGTGCTGCTGGCCGACGAGCAGACGTACGGGCACGCCGGGCACGAGTATCTGGGCTGGCTGCTGCGCCGCCAGCCCGCCGGGGAGGTGGTCCCCGTCGCGGCGCTGGCGGCGCCGCTGCCCGGAGGCGGTCTGGTCGTGGAGGGTCTCGCCGGACGACGGTTCGGCGGGGACGTCGCCGCTCTGCTCGCCCGGTACCTGCGGGTGCTGTTCCGCTTCCACGTGCGGCTCTTCGTCAGGTACGGCACCGCGCTGGAGGCCCACCAGCAGAACCTCTCGCTGGTGTTCGACACCGACACCACGGGCGAAGGTGTCATGCGGCTGCTCGTCAAGGACAACGACGGGTTGCTGACCTCACCCGACCTGCTGGGAGGCGCCGGTCTCCCGGTCCCGGACTTCACGGACGCGCGGATGCTGACCGACGACCCGCACGCGCTCGCCGACATGTTCGTGACCATCACCCTGCACCTGGCGGCCGCCGCCGTGGCGTTCGGCGCGCTGCCGTCGCCGCGGGCCTTCGAACTGGTCCGCGACGCGCTCGCCGGAGCGCTCGACGAGTACGGGGAGGACCCGATGGCCCGGCTGCTGCGGGCCAGGACCCTGGACGCCGCCAGGCTCGTCGGCAAGTCGATGGTCACCGCCGGAACCCTGGTGGACAAGGCGCGCACCGGCGCGCGGGATGTGAACAAGTTCTACGGCACGAGCGGGCCGAACTACCTACGCCAGCAGCCCCAGGCCACACCGGCCGCGACCACCAGAAGGACGCCATGACCAGCCTCGCCCTCGACTCCCCCGCAGCCGTCGCCGAGGAGGCTTCACTGGCGGCGCTGCTGCGCTGCTGCGTGCGGGAGATCTCGGGACCTCGCGGGCAGGTCAGGCACGACGAGCCGTACGTGCTGTTGCGTGTCGCGGACACCCTGCTGCGGGCCCGCGCGCACGGCGGGCTCGCGCTGCGCTTCGAGGGGCGGGCCGAGTGGCTGGAGAACGACTCCTGGCAGCCGCTCTCGGCGGACCGGCTCGTCCGGCTGGTGGAGGCCGAGCTCGGTGAGGGCAACGACGAGTTCGCCGCCCAGGTGGCCGCGAGCAGGGACGCCATGGTGACGCTGCTCGCGGCCCGGCGGGACGCGCCTCCCCCCGCCGACCCGTGGCTGGCCTCGGAGCAGGCGCTGGTCTTCGGGCACCCGTTCCACCCCAGCCCGAAGGCACGCGGCGGCGCGGGCTGGCTGCGCTACGCGCCCGAGGCGCACGCGAGCTTCCCGCTGCGACTGCTCGGGGTCAGGGACGACGTGCTGGCGGAGGCGGGCGAGGTCGGCTCGCTCGACGCGCTGGGAGCGGCGCCGCCCGGTTACTCGCTGCTGCCCGCGCACCCGTGGCAGCTGGAGCTGCTCTCGGCCGACCTGGCCGCACCACTGGCCGACGGCCGGCTGCTCGATCTGGGGAACGGCGCCCGAATGGCGGTTCCCACCTCGTCGGTCCGTACCGTCTACGAGCCGTTGATCGACCGGTGCCTGAAGTTCAGCCTGGACGTGCGGATCACCAACTGCCTGCGGAAGAACTCCTGGTACGAGCTGGCGGGCGCGGTCGAGCTGAGCCGCCGCCTCGGACCGGTGTTCGCAGAGCTGTCCGCGACCTTCCCCGGCACCCGCTGGCTGCCCGAGCCCGGCTACCGCTCCGCCGGGCTGGGCACCCGGCTGCTCGAGGGACTCGGCGTCATCGTCCGGGTCAGCCCGTGGTCGGTCTGCAGGCCCGGGGTGACCCCCCTGCTGAGCGGCGCGCTGGCCGCCGGGCGGCAGGTGCCGGCCGCCGACCCGGTGCGCTGGTGGCGGGCGTACGTGGAGCGGGTGGCGCTGCCGGTGCTCGACGCCTACCTCGGCCACGGCGTGGTGCTCGAACCTCACCTGCAGAACGTGCTGATCGGGGTGGACGCGGAGGGACTGCCGGTGGAGGCGGTCTTCCGCGACATGGAGGGCACGAAGCTCGTCGCCGGACGGCACGACCTGTCCGGCCTGCCGGCCCGGGTCGCCGAGGCCCTCACCTACGGCGCGGAGGCCGGCTGGAGCCGGGTGGTCTACTGCCTGATGGTCAACCATCTCGCCGAGATCGCCGCCTCCCTTTCCGGGGCCGGGCCCGCACGGGAGCTGTGGGCGGTGGCCGGGCAGGTGCTGGCGGGGTACGCGGAGTCGCGAGGGTGGCCCCGGCCGCTGTCGGACCTGCTGGCGGGGGCGCCGCTGCCTGCCAAGGCCAACCTGTCGGTCAGGTGGGCGCGGTCGGCGGACCGCGCCGCAGGGTACGTGCCGGTCGCCAACCCGCTGGCCGCGGTCTGAGCGAGTGCCGCCCCGGAGGATCCGGCTCCCGGCGTGACAGCGGGGAACCGGATCCTCCGGGCGTGCCTATCGGGGGTAGACCTCCAGCTCGTAGAGGGAGTAGCCGTACGTCGTCCCGCGCGTGACGCCCTGCATGCGGACGTGGCGGGCGGCGGTCGGGGTGAACGTCACGTTGTCCACACCGCCGTTTCCGGTGGTGGTGGAGTAGACGGTGGCCCAGGTGGAGCCGTCGGTCGAGGTCTGTATCGAGTACGCGGCCCCGTAGGCCGCCTCCCAGCGCAGGATGACCCTGCCCACGGTCGTGGCGGAACCGAGGTCGACCTGGAGGTACTGGTCGTCGCTGGACGAACTCGACCAGCGGGTCGTCGGGTTGCCGTCGACGCCCCTGCTCGCCGGGTAGGAGGAGGACTGGTTGCTCGACGACTTGGCCGCCCTCCCCTCCGCCAGGTTGGTGATCGCGTCGCCCCGGCGGGCCGGGAAGGACAGCACCTGCTGGTAGGTCGGCCGGTTCTGCCAGGAGATCAGCGAGTGCGTGATCCCGCCGAGCGGCGACTGCTCGACGGCGTCGGCGCACCACTGGTTGCCCGCCGCGCACACGTCGTCTCCCGGGTAGGTCGTCGCCGCGGGCTCGGCGAGCGCCTCCGACAGACTGTTCAGCAGGACGGTGCGGCAGCCCGCCACCGTGCCGTCGCCGCAGTACTTGGCGGGCAGCGGGCCGGAGACCTGGTCACCGAGCACGTTCCTGACGTCCTTGCTCACATAGCCCCACCAGCCGTACTGGAAGGCCGAGCCCTTGTGCGTCTGCGCCCCGTTCGCGGAGGTGGGCAGGCTGGACCTGTCGCCCTGCTGGAGACCCGAGGGAGACTCGTTGATCTGCAGGGTGTTGACCAGCGACTGGTACAGGCCGTCTCCCAGCCCCGGCTTGAACTGCGCACGGACCAGCTTGGGCCACCACGCGTCGAACGCGCGGATCGCGTCGGCATGGGCGTACGCCTTGCTGCCCTGCGAGGTCTCCAGCCGCTTGGAGCCCGAGGTGGTCCAGGCGGAGAGCTTGGTGACCGCCGAGGCGAGGGCCGGGTCGGTGACGGCGGCGCTGTTGATCACCCGGAGCAGGTCGGGCAGCACCTTCCTGCCCCGCAGGTCGGTCACGCCGGCCTCGGCCATGATCTTCGCGGTGCCGGCCCGGTCGAGCTTGCCGCTTCCGGCCAGGGCCGCCTTGACCGGGGCGTCCAGCAGGTCGGCCCGGTGCACCGGCCCGAAGCTGAAGTTGCCGTCCGCGGCGCCGTAGTCCTTGGCCTGCTTGTTGTTCCAGCTGACGAAGTAGTCCTGGTTGACCGCCTGCGGGTGGGTGGCGGCGGCGGTGTAGGTCGCGGTGTTGGTCGCCGGGTCGTAGCCCGCCCACTCGTGGGCCGCGTCGGCGACCATCGGCAGGTTCGGGTCGGAGACCGAGGACCTGACCGGGGTGTTGCCCGACATGAAGTACGCCGAGTCGGTGGAGTTGACGTAGAACCAGTTGAACGCGAAGCCGATGGTGGCGGCCGAGTTCTTGAAGGCCGTCGCGTCGCCCATGGTGGCCGGGTCGTTGAACATCTGGAAGCCGATCGCCGAGTCGACCTCGTGGTGGTAGGTCGACCGCAGCGCGGTGAAGGCGGTGGGCTGCCCGCCGACCGTGCCGCGCCAGCTCACCAGCCCGTACTTGGTGCGCTGTATCACCAGGTCGTACGAGCCGGCGGGGGTGGAGTCGGCGACCGTGGGCTTCCAGGAGTTGGTCTTGCGCAGCGTCTCCATCGCGGTGCAGACGCCCCGGTAGAGGTAGTGGTTCGACGCGACGGTGGCCGCGCCGCCGCCGGGCTCGCAGAGCTGGAGGGCGTAGGTGTCGGTGATGTCCTGGCCGCTGGAGGTCGCGCTCCAGGCGTAGTCGGTGCCCCGGCCGAGCAGCACGTACAGGTTGAGACCGGCGAAGGCCGCGCCGCGCGCCCGGATGCCGGGTCCGGAGAGCTCCTGGAGCATCAGCAGCTGGGGGGCGAAGTAGCCGGTCTGCGGGCCGAACACCGCGACCGGGTGCCCGGTCTTCGACTTGGCCGCCGAGACCACCACGGCGTTGGACATGCCGGGCTGGGAGTTGTCGACGAGCAGCCCGTCCAGCATGCCCTTGGCGGTCAGGGCCGAGGCCGGGGTGGTGGCCGAGCCCTTCTTGTTCTCGACGATGTTCACCGGTGCGGTGGACGGGTCGGGGAGGACGACCCCGGTGGCCCCGGCGGGCGCGGCCCCGGACGGGAAGCTCTGGCCGTTGTGCAGGGTGAGCGTCGTCTCCGGGTCGTTCTGCGCGCGGAACGCCGCCCAGACCTGGTCGCCGACCGCCGTGCCGTACTTGGCGCGGGACGCGACCCGGACCAGTGCGGACTGCATCTCCGCGCCGCCGCCACCGCCGAACAGGCCGCCGATGACACCGGAGATCGCCACCAGGTCGGTCATGGTGAACTTCACCGGGCCGCCCGCGTTGGTGATCGCGTCCATGTGCCCGGTCAGCACGTACTCACCGGGGCAGTCCCGGTTCGCCATGCAGGTGTCGATGTAGGCGTTGACGCCGGCTATGTAGTGCTCGACGTCGGTGTAGAGCTGCGCGCCCCGGGGACTCGCGTTCCTCAGCCTGGTGATCTGCGCCTGCAGGTCCGCCTCGGTGTACGGGGCGTTGCGCCAGGCGCTCTGCTCCAGCTCCCGGTTGCCCGGCGCGCCCCCGGCGAACGAGGTCAGCTCGCCCCGGCCGACGTGCCGCATCAGGTCCATCACCCAGAGGCGGTTCTGCGCGCCTGCGTACCCGGCGCCGAACATCGTGCCCTCGCGGGTGGTCCCGGTGATGTGCGGGGTGCCGGTCGCCTTGTCCCGGACGATCGTCACGTCCGAGCGGGGGCTGACGGTGCTCTCCACCTGCCCCTCGGGGACACCGAACGAGGCGTCGTTGAAGAAGCCGGCGATCTGGTCGTTGGTCAGGCCGGTGTAGCCGGAGAGGAGGTTGGCGTACTTGCCGAGCTGGTCGTCACTGTGCTTGGGCTTCGTCCCCAGTGACTGGTGGGCGAGGATCCCGGCCAGGGTCGCGTTGCCGTTCTGGCCCGGGGGCAGGATGTCCGCGCACTCGCCGAGGCAGTAGTCGTCGGGCGGATAGGCGGCCGCGACCACGGCCGGGACGGTGGACGCCGATGCGGATGCGGGTACGAGGGGGGATGCCAGCGCGAGGACCAGCAGCAGCGCGGGGGCCGCCGTGATCGTCCGCCTGAGACGTGCACGCATAGGAGGATCCCTAAAACATGAGGCGTACTCGGATGTTGCTAGGAACATACGTTCCGGACCAACGGCGGATCAATGGCCGGTGTGATAATCGTCTGCGCCGGTTCATGACTCGCCGTCAGTGCGGCAGGTTGAAACCGGGGCGCCGTGCCCGCCGGATCACGAGTGCCAGCGGCGTTCGGCGGGAGGCAGCAGGAGCACCTCCAGGACGCGGGCGCAGGCGCGGGCCTGCTTGACGAACCAGGGAATTCGCGCGTCGCTGATGAGCCGGGGCGTCGCCCGTACGGCGAGGGCGTAGCGGGCGCGGTCGGCGCGGTCCAGAACGGGGACCGCGACGGTGCGGACGCCCTCCGAGGACTCTCCGTCGTTGAGAGCGTGGCCACTCTGGCGCACCTGGTCCAGCTCGGCGCGGAGGGCGGCGTGGTCGATGATCGTCCGCTGGGTCTGGGCCTGGAGCGGGCCGAGCGCGGCGAGGTCGCCGTTCCCCGGCGGCGCCCAGGCGAGCAGGACCTTGCCGAGCGCCGTCGAGTGGAGCGGGCGGTGCAGGCCGACTCCCCGGTCGGGGTTGAGGGAACCCCCGGCCAGGATGACCGCGTGCGGGCCGTTGCGGACCGCCAGATCCACGGTGGCCGAGGTGACCCGGGCGAGTTGCCCCAGCTCGGGGGCGACCTTGTGCAGGCCGCGCCGGTGGAAGGAGAGCTGGCCGAGTTCGGTGATCGAAGGACCCAGCCGGTAGCAGGCGGTCTCGGTGTCCTGTTCCAGGAATCCGGTGTCGAGCAGGCTGCGGGCCAGCCGGTGCGCGGTGGAGGTGGACAGGTCCGTCCGCCGGGCGAGCTCCGAGACGGTCAGCGCGGGCTCGCCCTCACGGAAGCAGTTGAGTATCCCGACCGCCCGCAGGACCGACTGGACACCGTCCACGCGGCTCGATGCCGTCATGCGGGAATCTCCTTCTCTCGGGTGGGGAGGGATATGAGCAGGTAGCAGCGGTCAGCGGCGCAAAGGTTTCCCGCATCGCGGGACATACTTTGCATTTCCTACCAATTTACTAGCAAACTCTTTCGCATGACCACAGCTGCGCCAGACACGATCTGGTTCACCCGGTGTCCGGTGCCCACCGCGACCGGTGTCGCCGCCGACCGGGGCTGGCTCACCCAGGAATTCGCACCCGACGGGATCGACGTCCGGTCCCTGCAGGACGCGACGGCCGACGTCTCCGCCGACCACCACTTCACCCACGAGCTGACCGGCCTGTTCCGCGAGGGCGGGAACGTCCCCGCGCTCTGGGCCCGCTCGCGCGGCGAGGCCACCCGGCTCATCGGCCTGACCTGGATCGAGGAGCGCCAGGTCATCCTGGTCCGCGGCGGCAGTGATCTGGAGAGCCCGGAGCAGCTCAAGGGTCTACGTCTGGCCGTCCCCCGGCACCGCCTCGCCATCGACTTCTGGCGGGCCATGGCGCTACAGGGCTTCCGGGGTGCACTCTCCCTGGCCGGACTCGACCTGGGCGACGCGGACCCGGTGGACGTCGAGGCCACCCCGGGCGGCGGGCAGTGGGAGGCCGAGCTGGCCGCCCTGGCCCGCGGCGAGGTCGACGCGGTCTATGTCAAGGGCGCGCTCGCCGTCGAGGCGGCCCTGCGCCACAACGCCGAGGTGGCGGTCGACCTCGACGCCGTTCCCGACCGGCGGGCGCGGATCAACAACGGGACGCCGCGCCCCATCACCGTCCACCAGCGGCTGCTCGACGAGCGCCCCGACCTGGTCACCCGGTTCCTCGCGGTGCTCCTGCGGGCGGCCGACTGGGCCGCGGACAACCCGGCCGACGTCACCAGGATCCTGGGCGCCGAGACCGGTGCGGGCTCGGCGGGGGTGGCCGGCGCCTACCACTCCGGCGCCTCCCTCCACCTCGACCTGTCCGCGGAGCGCCTGGAGTTGCTCGCCGAGCAGGAGCGGTTCCTGCGCGGCCACGGCTTCCTGGAGTCGGCGGTGGACGTCGCCACCTGGGCCGACCACACCCCGTTCGCCAATGCCCGATCCCACGGAGAATCCCATGCGTAGACTCGCCCTGGCCGCCGCGCTCCCCCTCGCCCTGCTGGTCGCGTGCGGCTCCACTCCCTCGGCGGACACCTCGGCCGCCGCCGCGCCGGATGCCAAGGCCGAGCCGGTGGTGGTGCGGATCTCCGATCCGGGCAACAGCGGCTTCCTGGCGGTGGCGAAGAAGGACGGCAGCCTCGACGCCGCCCTGGCCAAGGTGAACGCGAAGGTCCAGTGGGCCGGAGACTTCTCCGTCTTCGCTCCGGCGGCGCAGGCCATCAACGCAGGGTCGCTCGACATCGCCGTCGGCTCGATCACCTCGGGCGTCACGGCGCTGGCCGTCAAGCCCAGCTTCAAGATCTTCGCCACCGTCCCGCCTGACCTCGCGGGCGAGGGAATCGTGGTCAAGAAGGACTCCCCGATCAAGTCCGTGGCCGACCTCGCCGGGCACACCGTGGCGGTCGGCCACGGCGGCACCAGCGAGTACCTGCTCCTCAAGGCGCTGCGGACGTTCAACGTGCCGGTCGAGAAGGTCAAGCGGGTCTACCTGGCCCCGCCGCAGACGGCGCCGGTCTTCGGCTCCGGCAAGGTGGACGCCTGGTCGACCTTCTCCACCTTCCTCATCCCGGCCGTGACCAGCCTGGACGCCCGCATCCTGGCCAGCGGAGCGGAGATCAAGTCGGACAACTACGTCATCTACGTCGCCGCCAACACCCTGATCGACAAGCACCCCGAGGTGCTGAAGGCGCTGTACGCGTTCATCGAGGAGGGCACCGCCAAGGAGAACGCCGACCCGGCGGCCTACCTCAACGTCTTCACCTCCGCCGGGCCACAGGCCGTGACCGGCGCCCAGCAGGACCTGGTGGTCCAGATCCAGAAGCAGGGCAAGCCCGCCCAGCCGGTGACCCCCGCCGAGATCGCCAAGTACCAGGAGGTCGCCGAGTTCTTCCTCGACCAGAAGGTCCTCACCGCCCCGCTGGACGTCTCCCAGTACGTCGTCGACGTCACCTCACTGCCGGACGCGGCCTCATGACGGTCCTGACCGGACAGGAAACGGCGGGGCTCGTCCCGCCAGACCCGCCCAGGAACACCGGCCGCCATCCGGCGGCGAGCCTGGCCCTGCGCGTCCTCGGCCCGGCCCTGCTCGTCGGGCTCTGGTACGCGGGAACCGCGTCAGGAGTGATCACCCCTGACGTGCTGGCCGGTCCGCAGGACGTGGTCAAAACCTTCGGCGAGCTGTGGGCCGACGGGCAGATGCAGGAGGCACTGGGTGTCTCGCTCACCCGCGCGGGCCTCGGCCTGCTGCTCGGCGCCTCCGCCGGGCTGGTCATCGGGGTGCTGTCCGGGCTGAGCAGGCTCGGCGAGGAGCTTCTCGACTCCTCCATGCAGGCGCTGCGTGCCATCCCGTTCCTGGCGCTGACCTCGCTGTTCATGGTCTGGTTCGGGATCGAGGAGACCTCCAAGATCCTGCTGATCAGCGTGGCCTGCACCTTCCCGATGTACATCAACGTCTCCAGCGGGGTGCGCAACGTCGACCGCAAGGTCGTGGAGGCCGCCCGCTCGTTCGGGCTCGGCCGCCTCGCTCTCGCCAGGGAGGTGGTGCTGCCGGGCGCGCTGCCCTCGATCTTCGCCGGGCTGCGGCTGTCGACCACGCTCAGCGTGGTCGCGCTGATCGCCGCCGAGGAGATCAACGTCACCGCCGGTCTGGGGTACCTGATGGCCAGGGCCACCGACTATCTGCGCACCGACATCCTGGCCCTCTGCGTCATCCTCTACGCACTGATCGGGCTGACCGCCGACGTCATCCTCCGACTGGCCGAGCGGTTCACCATGCCGTGGCGGAAGGCGGTGGCGGCCCGATGAGCCTGGCCGTACAGACCACGGGCCTGCGCAGGGTCTTCGGTGACCGCGCCGTACTGGACGGGATCGACCTGCGGGTACGGCGCGGCGAGTTCCTCGCGCTGCTCGGTGCCAGCGGCACCGGCAAGACGACGCTGCTGCGGATCCTCGCCGGGCTGGACGCCGCCACGAGCGGGACCGTGCTGGTCCCGCCGGTGCGGACCGTCGTCTTCCAGGAGCCCCGGCTGATCCCCTCCAAGCGCGCGCTGGCCAACGTGATCCTCGGGCAGGGCCGTGGCGCCCGCGCCAAGGGCCTGGCGGCACTCGCCGAGGTGGGCCTGAGCGGCCACGCCGACGCCTGGCCCGCGACGCTGTCCGGCGGCGAGGCGCAGCGGGTCGCGCTGGCCCGCGCCCTGGTCCGCGAGCCCGAGCTGCTGCTGCTCGACGAGCCGTTCGCCGCGCTCGACGCGCTGACCAGGCTGCACATGCAGGACCTGATCGCCGAACTGTGCGCCAGGCACCGCCCCGCCGTGGTGCTGGTCACCCACGACGTCGAGGAGGCCATCCTGCTCGCCGACCGGATCGTCGTGCTCCGCGAGGGCGCGTTCGTCACCGACCTGACCGTCGAGCTGGACCGCCCCCGCGACCGGGTGGACGGCGACTTCGTGGCGCTCCGCCGCCGCCTGCTCGCCGACCTCGGGGTCTCCGCCAAGGAGCCCGGACACGTGGGAGTGGCGCGGTGAGCACGGAGAAGACCGCGCTGAACTGGATCGGTGCGAACGAGCCCGTGCTGACCGGCCTGTCGGACACCATCTGGTCGTACGCCGAATCGTCGCTCCGCGAGTGGCGCTCGGCATCGGCCACCGCGGACCTGCTCCGCTCGTACGGCTTCGCGATCGAGTGGGGCACCGCCGGATTCCCCGCGGCCTTCGTCGCCACCCGCGGCGGGCGCGGCCCCGTGCTCGGGTTCAACGTGGAGTACGACGCGCTGCCCGGCCTGTCCCAGCGCGCGGGCGTGCCGTACCACGACCCGATCGGTTACGCGGGCGACCCGCTCTACGGCCCCGCGTACGGCCCGGGGCACGGCTGCGGGCACAACGCGCTGGCGGCGGCGTCGGCGGGCGCGGCCATCGCCGCCGCCGCCGTCGCGCTCGGCGACCGCGCGACCGTGCGGGTCTTCGCCTCCACCGGCGAGGAACAGCTGGTCGGCAAGGCGTACGCGGTGCGCGACGGCGCCTACGACGGGCTCGACGTCTTCCTGGACTGGCATCCGGCACCCGTCACGGCGACCGGATGGGACGTCACCAGCGCGTTGATCTCCGGGACCTTCACCTTCCTCGGCTCGGCCGGGCACGGGTCCGACCCGCTGGGCACCAGGAGCGGCCTGGACGGAGCCCTGCTGCTGACCACCATGATCGAACACCTGCGCGCCGCGAACGTCTCGCCGTCCGGCCGAGTGAGCTACACCCTCAGCGGGGGTGGCGCCCCGAACGTGACACCCGACGTGCAGACGGTCTGGGTCTACGTCCGCGAGGCGACCCACGAACGCGCCAGGACCCTGTACGACAAGGTCGTCGAGTGCGCCGGGGCAGCCGCCACGGCCGGCCGGACCCGGCTGGAGCACCGTCTGGTGACCGCGATCCGGCAAGGGCTCGGCAACCGGGCCGGGGCCGAGCTGCTGCATCACACTATGTCCGAGCTGGGTCCCGCCCGGTTCACCGACTCAGACCACGAGTTCGCCCTCCGCCTACAGGCCGCGATCGGCCGGCCGCGGATCGGGCTCGCGACCGGGATCGCACCGCTCACCCCGCCGCCGGAGACCGACCTCGGCGGCCCGTCCAGCGACACCTCCGAGGTCGGCTGGCAGGCCCCGCACCTCAGCCTGGTCGCGCCCGTGGTGCCGCTCGGCGTACCGCTCCACTCCTGGGCGGCCACTGCGTCGACCGGCACGAACATCGCCCACCAGGGGTTGCTGGCCGCCGCCCGCTACCTGGCGGCCACCGCGGTCGCCCTGGTCGAGCAGCCGGAGACGCTGGCGGCGATCCGGGACGAGTTCGACGCGCGGGAGCCCTGGCACAGCCTGCTGCCCGCCGACGCGACTCCCCCGCGCTACCCGCCGCCGCCCGAGTTCCTGAAG
Source organism: Streptosporangium sp. NPDC049644 (assembly GCF_040675205.1). Classification (NCBI taxonomy): domain Bacteria; kingdom Bacillati; phylum Actinomycetota; class Actinomycetes; order Streptosporangiales; family Streptosporangiaceae; genus Streptosporangium; species Streptosporangium sp. NPDC049644. The sequence goes on from NZ_JBFAOJ010000031.1 coordinate 36,860, forward strand.
GAGACCGGGCAGGAGTTCACCCTCCCCGCGCTGCCTTTTCCCGTCTCCGCCGAGCCTCTAGGAAAGATCTGACATGGCTGTCCCATCGATTCCGGCCAGTCCGCGAGAACGCTTCCACGCAGCACGGCGCCCCGGCACAGTGGCATGGGCACACGACGTTCCACCCCGCACGGCGACACGGACGCACGACGTTCCGCCCGGCGCGGTGGCGTGATGGCCAGGTTCAACGTCACGCTGCCCACCCGGAGCGCCGCCCGGCCGGTGCTGCCCGGCTTCGTCACCGACGTACGGCCTGCCCGTTCAGATCCGGCGGGACCGGCGGGCCGGGCCGCCGAGCTGGCGGGGCTGTCCGGCGCGCTGGTGCCCTTCGATCCGGAGGGGCAGGAGTCGCTGGTGCTGGCCGCCGGGGTGCTGCGCGACTCACGCCACCTGCGGGTGATCGCGGAGTTCCCCCCGGGCATCGCCACCCCGGTCTACCTGGCCAAGTTCTCGGCCTCGCTGCAGCGCTTCTCCGCCGACCGGCTCGGCTGGCGGCTCGCGGTGGACCTCGATCCCGCGGTGGCCAGGGCCCAGGGGGACTTCCTCAGCGGAGCCGACCGGTACGCGCGGGCCGAGGAGTTCCTCACCGTCGCCAAGGGTGTCTGGCAGGGGGACTTCGAGTACCGGGGCCGCTTCTACCAGGTGGCCGGGGGCGGCTTCGCGGCCCCGCTCTCCGGACGGGTCTTCCCGACCGTCTACCTCGGCGGCACCTCGCCGGAGGCGCTTGAGCTCTCCGCCCGCCATGCCGACGTGCACGTCTTCTCACCGCAGGACGACCTGGAGACCCTGACCGAGCGGTTGCCCGGACCGGCGTACGGTCTGCGGCTGCCGGTGCTGGCCCGCGAGGACGACGACGAGGCGCTGGCGGCGGCCCGCCGTACCGGCTTCACCGGGCTGACCGGCTGCTACGCCGCCGTGGCCGCCGCGATCGGGGAGTACGCCGACCGGGGCGTCTCGGAGTTCTTCCTTGAGGCCGGGCCGCGCCCTGAGGAGACCTACCGGCTGGGCGAGCACCTGCTGCCGCTGCTGAAGGAGAGCACCCATGTCGGTTGACATCTACTGGCGCATCCACATGGAGGGCGACCAGCCCTCGCTGCGCCGCAGGGGCGGCAGCCGCGGCGGCTTCGCCGACCTGCCGGGCGCCCTCGCGCCGGGAGTCAGGGACGGCGCCCCCGACGGCTACAGCCACGTCGACTACATGGCCGAGGTGGCCAGGGCGGCCGAGGACTCCGGCTTCGTCGGCGGGTTGCTGCCGTCCTTCCCGCACACCGACGACCCATGGGCCGCGGCGGCCACCCTGGCCCGGGAGACCCGCTCCTACCGGTTCATGATCGCCTTCCAGCCGGGGTTCCTGCACCCGGTGCAGGCGGCCCGGATGACCGCCACCCTGCAGCGGGCCACCGGCGGACGGGTGGTGTACAACGTCATCTCCGGCGGCGGCGGACCCGCGCAGCTCTGGTGGGGCGACCGGATCGACCATGACGACCGCTACGCGCGCACCTCGGAGTTCCTCGACGTGCTCAAGGGCGTGTGGCACGGCTCCCACACCCACCACGGCCGCTTCTACCAGGTGGAGAACGCGGGCCTGCCCGAGGAGCTGGCCGGGCAGCCGTTCCCGGAGATCTTCTTCTCCGGCTCCTCCCCCGCCGCGATCGCCGCCGCCGGGCGGCACGCCGACCACTACCTGTCCTGGCTGGAGCCGTACCCCGCGCTGGCGGAGAAGTTCGACCTGGTCCGCGCGCACAGCGACACCCCGCCGAAGTTCGCGGTCCGGGTGGACGTGCTCGCCCGCGAGACCGAGGAGGAGGCGTGGGACGAGCTCCGCCGGGGCTGGGCGGCCAGGGTGCCCCGCGACTCCGGCGGGGAGTCCGGCTCCGGCGACTCGGTCGGCGTGCGGCGCAGCCGGTCCTTCCTCGCCTCGGCCGGCGGGGACCTCCGCGACCTGGAGGTCTCGCCCAACATCTGGGGTGGGTTCGGCGAGCTGCGCGACGGCCCCGCCTTCGGCCTGGTCGGCGACTACCACCAGGTCGCCGAACGGCTCGACGAACTGATCGGGCTCGGCGTGGACGCCCTCATCCTCGCCGGAGTCCCGCACCTGGAAGAAGCCCATCGGGTGGGCACGCACGTGCTCCCCCTCCTGAAAGGACGGTCCTGATGACCAGCCGAGTCGGATATTTCCCCCAGAACAACTCGCTCTGGGTGCTGCGCCACCGGGGGCTTCCCGACGTGGAGTGGGTGAACCTGCGCTCCCTGCCGGCCGGCGAGCGGGTCGACCCCACCCGGGCGCTGCCATCGGTGCACAGCGACCATCTGTTCGACGGCGGCTACGACTTCATCGGCACCGGCGCCACGCCCCCGGTGACCGCCCAGGCCAAGGGGCACGACGTCGTCTACGTCGCGATCTCCGAACCCCGGATCGAGAACGGTCGCCTGGTCGTCCTCGACGACTCGCCGGTCCGGAGCCTGGCGGACCTGAAGGGCAAGAGGGTCGCTCTCGGGCACGGCTCGTGGCAGACCACGCTGCTGCTGCTCGCCCTGGAGCGGGTCGGCCTCGGCTGGAGCGACATCGTCCCGGTCGACGTCTACGACAACGCCGCCGAGCTGTTCCTGTCCGGCGAGGTCGACGCGTGGGTGGGCTCCTACCCCTACCTCACCGGGGTCGAGCAGCGGGCGTCCGTCCGGGAACTGGTCGCCACCGACGGTCTGTTCAGCCACCGCTCGCTCTGGTTCACCCGCCGTGACTTCGCTCTCGAACAGCCCGAGGAACTGGCCAGGATCGTCTCCGCGCTCCAGGAGTCCGACGAGTGGACCCGGCAGAATCCCCGCGCGGCGGCGGAGCTGTTCGCCAAGGACGACGGCGGCGACCTGGACGCCTGGGAGCACGCGCTGCGCACTCGCCCGTGGGGCCTGCACCCGATCAGCGAGGAGTTCGTCGCCGAACAGCAGCACGTCGCCGACCTCTTCCACGCCAACGGGCTGATCGAGAAGAGGATCACCGTCACCGACGCGGTACTCCCCGAACTCGGCAAGCTGGTCACGGGCTGACCGTCCGCCGTGATCCCGCGGCCGGCACATCACCTTCGCCCCTGCCGGCCTCACCGGCCGGCTGATGCGGCCTTCCCCACCTGCTCTGAGCATCGGAAAGGCCGCCCTGGCGGTCCCGGTCTCTCGGCCGCGGGATCGCAGTCCATACCGGACATCAGAGGAGCAGGTCGCCTGCACGGAACCGGGCGGATGCCATGAACACCGCCTCGATGACGGAGGAGGACCGCACGAACGCCCCTGCTCGGGCACTGGACCCTTTTTCCGGGGCACAGGGGGATGTGATGGATGCCTCCTCACGGACTCCGGAGGAGGGAACCAGCTCCGCGCAGTCGACGGTGCGGAACGCGTCGGACTCCGAGCGGGAGATCCCCCAGGCGGCCCAGACCGTCTTGCCGATCCCGCCCGGCACCGGAACGACGCCCCACCGGTCGGCCAGCGCCTCCACGATCGCGAGCCCCCGGCCGTGCGAGGCGTCCTCGCCCAGGCTGAGCTTGCGGGGCCGTTCGGAGCCGTGGTCGGTGACCCGCACGCAGACCCCCTGGGGCATGCCCCAGAGCGAGAGCCGGATCGGCTCCTCGCCGTACAGCGTGGCGTTCGCCACCAACTCGCCGACCACCAGGACGGCGTCGTCGGCGAACTCGGGCGCCAGGCCCCAGCCGGCGAGGGTGTCCCGCGTCATCCGGCGGGCCTCGCCGACGGTCGCCGGGTCACCGGGAATGTCCCAGCAGACGGTCCGGAGCCCGTCGGGGGTGCCTGTGATCATCAGATCTCCTTGCCCGTGCCGCTGGGTTTCCATCTGCCGGTGGGTTTCCGTTTGCCAGGGGCGTTCCGTTTGTTGCTGGGATTCCGTCTGCTGATGAGTGTCCGTCTGTTGACGGTGGGGTTCCCGCCCCCAGGAGGTTTCCGTTTGCCAGTGAGATGCCGTCCGCTGGTGGGGTTCCGTTTGCCGCTGGGATTCCGGCATCGTCCGTGCTTCAGACGGCGTCGTGGGTGACGGCGTGGTCGCCGATTCGATGGCCTCGCTCTCGCGCATCAGCGCGCACAACTCCTCGGCCGTACCCGCCTCGACGACCAGGGGCTCGGGGATTCGCCCGGCGGCGATGGCGTAGAACCGGCGCCCGCCCACCCCGTACATGACCGTCCAGCCCGCCTCGGCCCGATCCAGCCGGGCCGCGACCTCCCGTTGCTCGCGGTCCCACTGCCGTGGGCCTCGCTGCTCGACGGGCCCTCCCCGCCGATGCCGCCCACTCACGCCGCCCTCCCGGAGCTCAGCGCGCCCGGGTACGACCGCCGCCTGCCGTCCGGCGGCCTGCCTCGCCCATACGACGAGAGCGATCCGGACTCCGCGGGCCTGGCCTGATCGGGTGCCGCCCGCGTCTCCCCCGGCGGACGTACCGGGGCCGAGCCGGACAGCCGCCCCGCGAACCCCAGCCGCCACCACTCCGGCAACCGCGCCCGGAACTGCGCGGGCGTCGGTCGCTCATAGGCATGCGCCTGCCGGTGCGGCAGACACCGGTCGTCGTGCGCGTACGGCGAATGCCCACACCACCGACACCCCAACGGGGCGGGCGGCCGGTCACCACTGAAGCGCATCCGGATGACCCGGATCGCTCTTGTAAAATCGAGCACGGAATTGGACCTCCAGAGTCCGGTTCAAGAGGCCGTCACGGTGTTTGCCGCACCGTGGCGGCCTCGACTCGTTTTTCGGGTCTGCCAGGGGAAAAGGGGGAATGCGTTTTGGCGACTACCTGGAGCAGGCGGTGGCCATAGCCGACAGCAGGCAGTGCCAATTACTCAATAAAGTGCAATCTGGACATATTTGCGCAGAAATTTTGGACAATAACCCTCATTGTCATATTGGGGTCGCCGTCCAGCCCCGAACCCATTAGCATGCTGGCACAGTGACGCGAGGATCACAATGCGTAGATAAAATCAAGATGAATTGTCTGATTTGTTCCACAGAACCGTCACCGGCAGTTCACAGAGGAGGCCAAAAATGACAAGCAACAGCCCCACAGTCAAACGTCGGAAACTCTCCCAAACGCTCCGACAGCTCCGGAAGGAAGCCGGATTCTCGGTGACCGAGGCGGGCAGGCGGCTGGAGTGGGACGCGTCAAAGGTGTCCAGGATGGAGCGCAACGAGTGGCGACTCCCAAGCGTCCACGACATTCGCCTACTGCTCGACCTGTACGGCATCACCGACGAGGACCGGCGCGAGGCAATGATCACCCTCGCCAGGGAGTCACGTCAGCGCGGCTGGTGGGAGAAGTATCAGGACGTCTTCCGGAGCAGCCTGCCCGATTTCGAGGCGGGTGCCAGTTCCATCCGCACCTGGGAAATCGTGCTGGTACCGGGACTGCTCCAGACGGAGGGGTACGTGAGAGCACTGTGGCGAGCCGCCCGGATCCTCGATGAGACACTCATCGATCGCCACGTCCAGGCGAGGCTCCTGCGTCAGGAGATCCTCTTCCGGGAGAACCCGCCAACCCTGCTGGCGCTCATCGACGAGGCCGCACTGCGCAAGTCGATCGGTGGTGCCGAGGTGATGCGTGAGCAGATCAGCCACCTCATCGAGATGGCCGCCAGGCCGAACATCACCATCCAGGTGGTTCCCGACTCGGCCGGCGCACATCCCGCCCTGGAGGGGTCGTTCGTCACTCTGGATTTCCCCAACGATCCGAGCCTCGTCTACACCGTGACCGCGACGGAAAGCCTCTGGCTCGAACAGCCGTTGGAGTATCAGCGATACACCATTATTTTGGACTATGTGATGGGATTGGCCCTGTCGCCAGACGAATCGGTCCGGCACATGGCAAAGCTCGTGGAGCACCTCAAGGGATAGGTGAAAAAGTGGACAAGAGCCCCCCCAATCTCACCTGGCGCAAGAGCACCCTCAGCGGAACCAACAACGACAACTGCGTCGAGGTCGCGAACCTATCTGACGACAGCCGGGCCGTACGGGACAGCAAGGACCCCAACGGGCCCGTGCTGAGCTTCAGTCCCGACGGGTGGCGGTCGTTCACCAACGGCATCAAAAACGGCAAATTCGACTGACCAGAACAACCAACAGGGCTGGCCCATTATCTGGAGACACCCATGGATTAAATATGAACCAAAGCGCCCAGAACCTCACCTGGTACAAGAGCACCCTCAGCGGAGCCAACACCGACAACTGCGTCGAGGTGGCCAACCTGACTGGCGGCGGCCGAGCCGTACGAGACAGCAAGAACCCCAACGGACCCACACTCAACTTCGCCCCCCATGCTTGGAGAACCTTCATCACCAGCATCAAGAACAACGAACTCGGCTGACTCGAACACCCCAGCAGGGAACCACCCGATGGAAACCCCAACCTCCATCACCCGAAGTGGCGCAAGAGCGCTGAGGGGCTATATCTGAGCGGCGATTGCCGGGCGGTGTTCGCCGATCAGGACTTTGCCGGGCTGCTGGTGGCCTGGGCGCGGCAGGTGCTGGACATCATCGTGTACATCGTCGGCAAGCCTGCCGGGCAGCGGGACTTCCAGGCGCGTCCCCGGCGGTGATCGGTGGAGCGGACGCCGGGCCTGGCTGATGGCGTATCAGCGGCCGGCTCATGATTATGAGCGTCACCCGTCAACCAGTGAGGCAATGATCCGCCGGGCTGTGATCAACCTGCTGGCGCGGCGCATCACCCAAGGTCATCCTGCGCAGCGACCTGGGCCTCGCCCGCTCAAACGGGTCCGCCGCACTAAATGATCACTGCTCGAACACATACTGGCCTGCGGTGATGACGCGGGTTTTTCGCGGGCCGGGAGGTGCGCTCGCGCCTCCCGGTCCTCTGGCGTCGCGCGGCTACTCGGGCTCGTCGACGACGACGGCCGGATGGGAACGCTCAAACCAGGCCTGGTCCAGGCGCACGCCGGTGCGGCCCTCCACGACGGCCATGGCCATGGCCTGCGAGGCCGGCCAGGGCGCTTCGACGACCGGGCCCAAGGCCGCCAGTTCGGCTTCGATGGCGGCGGGGTCGTCTCCCCTGACGTAGGCAGGGTCCAGATGCGGGACCTCGGCCAGAACCCGCCCGTGTGCGGCGTGGATCAGCCGGGAATTCCTTGTCACCTCCCACGACACATGCCAGACCCGCGCGTTCACGCTGAGCCGACCGAGAACATCCGACTCCCAGACATAGTTCTTCCCGAAGGTCTGGACGATCATCGTCGCGTTCCCCGCTTGTTCCAGCAGGAGTGCGCCCTCCTCGTACGCCTCGTCGTCCTCTAGTTCGATCAACGGCGGCCGCTCGCCGTCGACCAGGCGGGACACCGTCGCGTCCAGCGACAGCGGGCCGTCGACCGGCAGGACGGCGGTCCAGGCCAGTCCCTCCGACAACCAGCCCGAACGCGCCCGGAGGAGACCCTCGTAGTGCTCCGTCAGATGCTGGAATGCCAAGTCGTCCTCCGTTGAAATTGTGAACATAATGCCGGTCGCCACGGGCAGCGAGTCCGTCACCTACGGCGACCGGCCATATCAGCTGCCAGTCCTGGGGGTAGGTATCGGTCTTCTGATGGCAGGCCTTCCAGTAGTGCTTGTAGGCGGTGTCGTAAGCCCCGTTCAGCCTGGATCGTGGAGTCCCGGAACGGGTCGCTTGCCTGGGGGAGCGGCAACTGAATGTAGGCGCGCCAGCGCTTGGCGATGTTGCTGGCGTAGGACTTGCCGACCCACATCTGGTCGCGGTAGTGCATGTCCCAGTTGTCGGTGAGGTCCACATCATTGATGTACGTGTCCGTCGGATCACCGGGAAGACAGGGTTTGACTGGGTCGCCCAGGGTGCACTCGTACCAGTAGTCGTCGATGGTTATGGTCGCCGGATAGGTCGTTGCCGGGGTGAGGGCTGTACACCAGCGCCGAGCCGTGCAGACTCACCTGTGCCCTGCCGACTCTGGCGACGGTGCGGGCGGCTCGGCCGGGGACGCCGAGGCCGCGGACCAGGTCGGCGAGGCTGCGATGGTAGAGCGGCTGCCCGGCCCGGCGTCCGGGGAAAAACCAGCGGGCGTCGGCGTTGGTGGCCGTGTTCATGTTGGAGCGTTCGGCCTTGGCCGCCATCAGCATGTCAGACATATCCGCGGGATTTTCGGCCAGGAATCCGGGGACCCCTGGAATCTTATAGGTAGCCAAGACATAAGCCTCCGATCTTGAATGAGCGATGTCGGGCCGTGTGACCAGTGGCCCCTCACCGAACGTTGACCGGGAAGCCTGCGACGGGGAGCAGGTGTTCCGGGCCCGGAAAAGCCCGGTCAAGGTTCGGAGACGTCTCACCGGCCATTGTCGAATCCGGCGGCCGGAACGGCGATCCGCTGGATGGCCGGAAAAAGTTGGACCAAAGAACGGGGAGAAACTCTTGCGTGCAACGATCAGGATCACTCGTACCATCGCAGTCGCCGGCGCGGGTGCCGTGTTGTCGCTCGGGCTGAGCGCCACCACCGCGAACGCCGAGCCGAACCCCTGTGCCGGTCGTAGCAGCGACAGCGGCAGCGGTGGGAGTCTCGGCACGATAGACCCCGTCACCGTCTACGGCACCTGGTACAACTGTGGCGGCGGAACGGGCGCCGACAGGAAAAAGCTCAACATCGCAAACGCGGATGACGGCCCGTGCATCACCATCCCGTACGGGAGCACCGGCTCCAGCACTGTCTCGAGATACCGCTACATTTCGGGCGTCGGCCCGGCCCCGCGCTACAACGGGTGGATATCCTGCTGACCTCCTGACCCTGACCTGAAGCGGCCCCGCCCCCGATGGGGCGGGGCCGCTCTGCTTGACCTGTCGGCCGTTTGGGCTGCTCACCGGCCCCGCGACGTCCGCCGCCAAGGGCCCCACGCGGAAAAGACGCGGTCATCTGTCTTCGGTGAACGTGTCCGGCGTCGAGAAGAAGGTCGCCCGGGAGAGGGGCCAGAAGATCGCCATGGCGCGGCCGATCACGTCGGCCTCCGCGATCGTCCCCTCGCCTTCCTGCTCCTCGTGGCCGCGGGAGTCCTGGGAGGCAGAGCGGTGGTCGCCCATGACCCACAGGCGGCCCTCGGGGACGATCTTCTCGAACTCCTCCCCCGAGGGGAAGTCGTCGGGATGCAGGTAGTCCTCCTCGTCGAGCGGGACCCCGTTCACGGTGATCCTCTTCTTGGCGTCGCAGCACTTGACGGTGTCGCCGCCGATCGCGACGACCCGCTTGATGGTGTCCTCGCCGTTCCAGCCCTTGAAGACCACCAGGTCGCCGCGCTCGGTCGCACCGTGCAGCTTGTCGACGACCACGCCGTCGCCCTCGCGCAGGGTGTTCTCCATGGACTCCGACGGGATCCAGAACAGCCGGAAGACGAAGACCTGCAGCAGCACCGCCACCACGACGCCGCAGACCAGCAGGAACAGGCTCTCTCGCGCCCCCTTGCGGGAGGGCTTGTTCTGCTTGTTCTCGGAATCGGCGGTCATGAGATCCTCCATCGGCTTCCGGGCCGGCGGCGTCCGCCACCGGTCCCACATCGATGACCTCATCCTGCTGCCAAGGTGCGGCAAACTCTCTAAGATCAATTCCAGACGAATACCGAAGAATCGGGAGAAAGTGTGGAAGATCAGGCTACGCCGGTCGGGATTGACCCGAACGTGCCCAACGTCGCCCGGATGTATGACTACTACCTGGACGGCAAGGACAACTACGCCGCCGACCGGGCCGCAGCCGAGCAGATTCTGAAGCTCTTCCCCGAGACCCGCGACTCCGCGAAGGAGAACCGGGCGTTCCTCTCACGTGCCGTACGCCATCTGGTCGAGTCGGGCATCCGGCAGATCGTGGACCTGGGCTCCGGGCTGCCCACGCGGGGCAACACACACGAGATCGCGCACGCGGTCGCACCCGACACCCGCGTGGTCTACGTGGACTACGACCCCGTCGTGTGCGTGCACAGCCGGGCACTCCTGGCGAAAGGCGACAACGTCACCATCGTGCAGGCCGACGTGCGTACCCCGGAGACGCTGCTGGCCGAGCTTCGCGAGCATGTCGACTTCAGCCGGCCCGTGGCGTTCCTGCTGCTGGCCATCCTGCACTTCATCCCGGACGAGAACCCCGACGGTGCGGGCGCCTACCAGATCATCCAGCGGCTGTACGAGACGAGCGCGCCGGGCAGCCACCTCGTTCTCAGTCACGCGATCGACGCCAAGCCCGACACCACGCCGGAGGCTCTGGAGATCTACAACCGGTCCACCGAGGCACTGAGCCTGCGTACCCACGCGGAGATCGCTCGCTTCTTCGACGGCTACGAGTTGCTCGAACCCGGCCTGGTGTTCCCCAAGGACTGGCGCCCTGTCGATCCGCCCCTGTTCGGCGGGCGGAACACCTCGATCGGCTACGTCGGAGTGGGCAGAAAGCCCTCGTGACCGTCGCGATGTACCGGGCGAGAGCACGAGCTTCCCGCCCGGACACCTCGTCGGCCTCGAAAGGTCATTCCTGCGGTCGGACGGCATGGTCGCGGATTCGCCTGTGCGCCTCGGCGTCCTCGGGAGAGGTGGCGAGCGCGGCGATGTCCTCGTCCGTCTGCAGCACGGGCGGGATGAGTCTCGCCAGCTCCCGGCGGTCGCCTTCGGCGACCTTCACGGCGTTCTCCAGCATCTCGGCCTCCGCCCGCGCGATCGGCAGGTTCTCGCTCATCGGCGACGGCACCTCGGGGTCCATGGTCTCCTCGACGAAGGCGATGTAGGAGCGATAGCCCTCGGCCGCGCGGCGCAGGTCCGCGACGATCCTGGCGCGCTCGTCGGCGCGGGCCTCTGCCGCGTTCTCCATGTGTCCCTCCCGTTCTGCGGCCAACCGTTCAGGAACGGCGGTGGAACCGAGAGTAGAGCGGCCCCCCTCTCCGCACATCCCTGTTTTCATCACATAAAGGATCCTGGCCGCCGGAGCACCATCGTGCCGAGAGGGAGCGGCGGGTCGCCCCGCCGCTCCCTCTCGAACCGTGCGTGCCGCTCGCCGCGTGGGCCCTGAAAGGCTTGCGCACCCGGGTGTTCATCCGTTCAACAATGAATCCCAGATCTCTGCCGAATAATTCTTTTACCGTAATCGCGGGCTTGAAAGAAAGAGCCCGTTTTGTGTGCTTTTGTCAGTGAATGTCGGGTATCACTCTCCCGCTGAGAATGTCGCGGTCCCGTGCCGGCCTCGGTCGGCACGACGGCACCGCTTGATCGGCAAAGGAGATGAGCACCATGTCCAACCGAATCCTTCAGGCGATCGCGATCGGCGCGACGAGTGTCGCGCTGATCGGCGGCGTGGCGGGCATGGCGGGTGCGATCCCGACCGACCCGAAGGCGGCAGCGGCCAGCCCCTCGTACACCGCGACCCCATCCCCGAACAAGCCATGTCAGAAAGACAAGGACTGCAAGAAGGGTTACAAGGACGGGTACAAGGCCGGCAAGAGCTCCTGCAAGAGCGGCGAGGCCCAGGGCAGAAGCGGCGGTCAAGGCTCTGGCGGTTTCGGGGAGTATGAGCGCGGATTCGATCTGGGATACGACCACGCCCGCGCCCGGTACTGCTAGGGACAGCGAGCACCAAGGAAAAGGGCACGGAGCCAAAAGCCTCCGTGCCCTTTTCTCCTGGCGGAACAGTCCGCTCAACCGGCGGAGGTGAGCAGCGGCAGCTTCCGTACGCCGGTCATGTTGGGGCTCGGCAGGAAGAGCGGTGGCTCGTCCGGGTCGGTGCGCAGGTGGGGGAAGCGGTCGAGCAGGATGTCGAGCGCGACCCTGCCCTCCAAACGGGCCAGCGGCGCGCCGAGGCAGAAGTGGATTCCCCGGCCGAGGCCGAGATGAGGGTTGGGGTCACGGCTCGGGTCGAAGACGTCGGGGTCGGCGAACTGCCGGGGGTCGCGGTTGGCCGCCGCGATCCACACCATGAGCAACTGGTCGGCGGGCACCTGCTGCCCGCCGAACTCGACGTCGACGTTGGTGACCCGGCTCAGGGCCGCGAACGGGCTGAAGAAGCGCAGGGACTCCTCGATCACGGCGGGTAGCGTCGATCGGTCCGCGCGGGCACGGGCGAGTTGCTCGGGCTGGGCGTCCAGGCAGAGCACGGTGTTGCCGAGCAGCATGGTGGTGGTGATGTGCCCGGCTATCAGCAGGATGTTGGCGAAGTTCACCACCTCGGCCTGGCTGAGCCGCTCACCGTCCACCTCCGCCTCGACGAGCTGGGTGAGCAGGTCGGCGCGCGGCCGAAGCCGGCGCTCCGCGGCGTGCTCGCCGAGGTAGTCGCTCAGGTGCTTGGCCTGCTCCATGACGAACTCCAGGTTGCGCTCCTGCTCCTCGCTCCGGTTGACCAGCGAGAACCGCTGGGACCCCTCGAACATTTTGTCCACCCACTGCTTGAACAGGTAGCGGTCGGAGCCGGGCACCCCGAGCAGTTCCGCGATGACGATGACCGGCAGCGGGTAGGCGAGGTCGGCCACCAGCTCCAGCCGGCCCGTGTCCGCCGCCGTGTCGAGCAGTTCGTTGGTCAGCGCGGCGATGCGCGGTTCGAGGTCGGCGACGACCTTCGGGGTGAAGGCGTGGCTGACGAGCTTGCGAAGCTTGCTGTGCATGGGCGGATCCAACTGCGTCAGACTGCGCTCGGCCGGCCTGGCGATCTCGGGCACCATGCGGCTGGTATCGGAGGAGAACGTCTTCGGATCGCCGAGAATCCGCAGTGCCTCGGGGTAGCCGTAGACGTTCCACATCCCGGTGCCGGCGTCGAAGCTCACCGGCTGGTCCGGCCGCCTTCCGCGTAGCCAGAAGTGCCCCTCGTGCAGGCCCCATGTGTCGGCGATGGTGGTCATGGCGTGCCTTTCTGGTCGGGACGGGTCCGGGATCAGCCGGGCTCGTACGTTCTCTCGTACGCGTGGATCCAGGTGCGGTAGGGCGAAATCAGGTCCTCGAAGACGGCGACGACCGCCGCGGCCGCCGCCTCCGGACCCGGCGGCTCGGGCGGTTCGAAGACGTTCCGGACGGCGTACGCGGGCGACTCGGCCCTGGCGCGCGCGTCCGGTCGGACGGCCGGCGGATCCGAGCTCTCGGTCGAGAGGCTCCTCGGCGTAGGAGATGGCCTCACGCGGCGGCACCGCCTCGGACAGCTGCCGCCTCGTGCGCCGGTGCGGGTGGACCGCGCCCTCGCCGATGCCGGCGAGCTGGGCGATGTCCTCGATCGTCACCTTCCGGTAGCCGAGGCGCACGAGCGGTTCGCCCGCGGCGTCGAGGATCCGGCCGGCGCGACCGGTGGCCTGCCCTGGTCGTTCCGTCATCCTTGGAACTCTCACTCTGACTTCATGACCGATTATGAGATCTGGTCAACAAGCCGGAGAGTAAACCTCCATTGGGGCGAGGACAATCCCGGGTCGGCGTCGACGCGTGCCTCTGGCCGCGTGGCCTGCCCGGCGTCATCGCTCCCGAGGAACCCGGCGGTCGTCGTCACGATGCCCCGGGTCATGGGGCGGCCACACGGCCCGTGTCACTGGGCGGTCATGCCGCCGTCGATGGCCAGCGCCGCGCCGGTGATGAACGGCGCCTCGTCGCTGAGCAGGAACGCGGCGAACGCGGCGACGTCCTGGGCCGCGCCGACCTGCCCCGTCGGGATCAGGCTCTTGAGGTAGACCTCGAACGAGGGCTCGGCGGCGACGGCGTCCCGATACAGCGGCGTGTCGATGAGGCCGGTCACTAACGCGTTCACCCGGATGCCCTCTTTGGCCATTTCGAGCGCGACCGATTTCGTGAGCCCGATGACACCGTGCTTCGCGGCGACATACGCGTGCATGAGCGGATTGCCGACCACGCCGCCGGCCGAGGCGTTGTTGACGATGGAACCACCGCCTGAGGCGAGAATCGCCGGAACCTCGTACCTCAGGCTGTAATAAAGGCTCGTCAGGTTCAGGTCGATCGTCGCCTTCCAGAACTCCGTCTCCATCGTGTGGACCGATGAGATGGTGTCGCCGCCCCCGGCGTTGTTGAACGCACCGTCCAACCTCCCGAACGTGTCCACCGTCGTGGCGACGAGGGCGGCCACCTCCTCCTCGACGGTCATGTCCGTCGGCACGAACAGCGCCGTACCGCCGTCCGCGACGATGCCGGCGGCCACCTCTTCGCCTCGCGCCTTGTCGCGGGCGGCCAGGACGACCGTGCCGCCTTCCGAGGCGATCCGTTCGGCCGCCGCACGACCCATTCCAGCGGTACCACCGGTGACGATAATCACCTTGGAGGAAAATCGGCCAGTCATGCTTGCTCCCAAAGTTTTCCGCCGCCGCCAGGCGGCATTCGGGCCCAATTCTAGTCCGACTAAAATAACGGCCTAACTTCGACCATTACCGTTGGGAGTCGTGTATCAATTGGCGGCCGGGGAGATCTCCCACCTCGTGGTTCTGGCCGGGGAACCGCATTGGGGTGCCGCCGGCGAACATGTCACCGAGCCCTGATGAGCAACAGACCGCGGGTCCACGGCTCGCGCCGAAGGCCAGGACGGTTCCGGCCGGTCACCACCCTTCCGGATGGGAACTCCGCCCGGCCCGCACACCCCGCGTGATCCCCTGGACCAGGGCCGCGAACGCCACCGCACCCGTCCGCCGCTCAGGGAGGGATCACGCCCGGTACGCGGGTCTCAGCGGAGTTCGGGCACCGACTCGACAAGGGTGACCAGGCCCCGCTCGTCGAGGAGGTCGACCGGACGGACCGTCTCGCCCCGCAGGACGTAGTGGAAGGCCGCGCCCACCTGGTCCAGGGGGACGGCGGCCAGGTGGGACCAGGCCAGCCGGTAGGCGGCGAGCTGGACGGAGGCGGCGGCCTCGGCCTTCCTGCCCCTGGGGCGTCGGCCGGTCTTCCAGTCGACGACCTCGTAGCGCCCTTCGGAGATCTGGAAGACGGCGTCCATCCGGCCGCGGACCACCCGGTCGGCGATCACCGTTTCGAAGGGGACCTCGACGTCGAGCGGTTCCCTGTCCGCCCACTCGCTCTCCTCGAAGCGGTCGCGCAGCTCGTCGAGATGGGCGTCGGTCTCCTCGAAGTCGTCGGACGCGCCGGGCAGCTCGAACTCGTCCATCAGTCGCTGCTGGCCCCAACGCCCCTCCAGCCAGCGATGGAAGGAGGTGCCCCGGCGGGCCAGCGGCGCGGGCTTCTTGGGCACCGGGCGGCGGATCTGCCTGGCCAGCGCCTTGGGGTCGGAGGCCAGCGTGACGAGGGAGGAGACGGTCAGGTGGGTGGGCAGCTCCACCCTGCCGCCACCACGCCGCCGGTTCGTCTCCCGCTCCCTGAGCAGGAGCTCGATGTCACGCTCCCAGGCCTTCGCCCGCTCCCTGTCCCACCCCCGCAGCTCGGCCGCCGGCACCGGCCGCGGCTCCCCTGGCTCGGCAGTCTCCACAGTTTCGGCTGTCTCGGCACCGTAATCGGCCCGGTCGCTCCGCCGGATGTCCGCTCCGGGAAACCCCCCGGGAAACTCCTGCGGATCGCCGGGGAAGGGCACCTCTCCGTTCTCCGCCCCCTCGGGAACGGGCCCGCGGTCGTCCGGACCGGGAACCTCCCCATCCGGCAGGTCTTCGGGGAAGAACGCGTCCTCGTCCCACGGATCTTCGGGGAAGGGCACCTCCTCGTCCTGAGGGGCTTCCGGAAAGGGGACATCCTCGGAAGCGTCAGGGAGGGGGACATCCCCGGAAGAACCGGGAGCGGGCCCCTCGGTAAGGGCCGCGAGGGCGGCCTCCACCATGGTGGCGCCGTCCAGAACGGCGGCGTAGCGGGCATCGTCCGGCTCGATCGGCCACCGGGCCTCGGCCGGCTCGGCGAGGAGCGGGTTGGTGGCGCCCTCCTCCATCTCCGGGGCCCAGAAGGCCACCCTGCCGCAGGTCTCACGGATCTCCAGCAGGAAGTCCGACGGCTCCAGCGGCTTGGAGGCCGTGCCCCAGCGGTAGCCGGAGGCGATCAGCAGGTAGTGGGCACGGGTGACGGCGACGTACGCCAGGCGGCGCTCCTCAAGCAGGTCGCGGTCGCGGCAGCGCTCGTCGAAGTCGGCCAGCTCCTCCTTGGCCAGCCCGGCCAGTCCGGGCAGGTCGGAGGCGTCCCCGCGGAGCTGATAGGGCAGCTTGCGGGGGTTCTCCGTCCACCTCGGGCTGGTCGTGGAGCGGGCCGGGAACACGGTGCCGACGGTGAGCGTCCCGGCCTTCGACAGCGCCTGGGAGAGGCCGGGCACCACCACGACCGGCCATTCCAGCCCCTTGGAGGCATGGACCGTCATCAGCTTCACGCTGTTGCTCTCGCCCACCCGCCCGGCGTCCAGGCCGTTCTCCTCCTCGTCCGCCGCCTTCAGGAACGCCAGGAACGCGCCCAGCGTGGGATCCTCGGAATCTCCGGCGAACCTGGCGGCCGCGTCCAGGAAGGCGTCGAGGTCGGCGCGGGCGGCGAACGGGCCGACGGCCGTCCCCCTGGCCGCCACCTCGATGTCCAGGCCGAGCCTGCGCTCGATCTCCAGGATCAGGTCGGGCAGCGGCTGGCCGGTGTGGGCGCGCAGCAGGCGCAACTCCTGGGCCATGGCGACCAGCCGCACCCTCGCCAGCGGGGAGAACAGATCCTGCCAGGCGGGACGGTCGGGCAGCTCGTCGAGGGCGTCGACCAGGCTGCCGCGCTCCTCTGCCATGTCGGCCACGACCTGGTCCAGCGGGTCGGCCACCGGCGACGCGCCCTCGCGGGTCTCCCGGTTCAGCTCACGGGCCCGCTCGCCCAGTTCCTTGAGGTCGGCGGGGCCGATCCGCCAGCGGGGGCCGGAGAGCAGCCGCACCAGGGCGTCCCCCGCGCTCGGGTCGTAGATCACGCGCAGGGTGGAGACGATGTCGGCGATCTCGGGTACGAGGAGCAGGCCACCCAGGCCGACGACCTCGACCGGGATGCCGCGCTCCTCCAGGGCCTTGCGGAGCGCGGGAAACTGCGAGCGCTTCCGCGCCAGGATCGCCACGTCGTGCGGCTGGAGCGACTGCGGCCCGCCCCACATGCTCTGCTTGGCCTTCTTACGCTCGCCGTCGCCCCACGGCATGCCGTCGGGCGCGCTCTCGACGCCCAGCACCCTGGCGATCTCCAGGGCGGCCCAGCGTGCCTCGTCGTCCGCGGTCTCGTGGAAGGCGCACATCACCCGGCCACGCTCGACCCGGTTCTTACCGGGCACCAGGACCGGTACCTCCCTGGCCTCCATCCGGAGCGGCAGCTGGAGCCGGGCGGCGACGTCCAGCACGGCGTCGCCGTTGCGGAAGCTGACCGACAGGCGGTTGACGGGCGCGGGCTCACCCGAGGCGGTCCTGAAGTCACGGGGGAATCGGGTGAGGTTGCCCGCCGAGGCGCCCCGCCAGCCGTAGATGGACTGGCAGGGGTCGCCCACCGCCGTCACCGGGTGGCCGCCGCCGAACAGGGCGCGGAGCAGGACGAGCTGGGCGTGGCTGGTGTCCTGGTACTCGTCCAGCAGGACCACGGCGAACCGCCCGCGCTCGATCTCGCCGACGTCGGCGTGCCGGTCGGCGATCCGGGCGGCCAGCGCCATCTGGTCACCGTGGTCGACCACCTCCCGCCCGCGCTTGAGGCGGTCGTACGCCTCGACCAGCGGCAGCAACTGCTCCCTGGCCCGCTGGGTGACCAGCGGTCTGCGCTGGTCCTTGGTCGGGGTGCCGGGCAGCTCGGCGAACCGCTGGGCGAGTCTGGTGCCGACGTCGCGCACGTCCTGCGGGGTGCGCAGGTGCTCGGCCAGCTCACCGGCCAGTTCGAGCACCGCCCGGGTGACGGTCGCCGGGCTCCACTCGACCTGCTCCATCGGCCCGTCGTACGCGCTGACCACCCGGCTGGCGAGTTGCCAGGAGACGGCCGGGGAGATCAGGCGCATGGTCGGCTCCAGCGCCTCGCGCAGGGCGTGCTCGGTGACCAGGCGGGCCGCGTAGGCGTGGTACGTCGAGATGGTCGGCTCGCCCTCCATCAGCTCCGCCGGCACCTGCCCGACCTCGACGAGCCCGTTGAGCCTCTCCCGCACCCGCGCGGCCAGCTCCGCGGCGGCCTTCCTGGTGAAGGTCAGGCCGAGCACCTGCTCGGGGCGGAGCAGCCCGTTGGCGACCAGCCAGACGACGCGCCCGGCCATGGTCTCGCTCTTGCCCGACCCGGCCCCGGCCATCACGACCATCGGTTCGAGCCCGGCCTCGATCACGGCCGCCTGCTCCGGGGTCGGCGGCAGGATGCCCAGCTTGGCGGCAAGCTGAACCGGGCTCAGCACGCGGCGGCCCCGGTGGAGGTGGCACGGCCCCGGCGCCGGGGAACGGCACGGACGCCCCCAAGGCACCCTGCGCCCAGGCGGTTCAGCACACCTGGTCTCCGTTCTTGCTGACCGGGCAGCTCGACCGTACGGCGCAGGTGCGGCAGCCGTCGTTGACCTTGGCCTGGAAGAACGGCCCCGACATGCCGACGGCGACGGTGTCGACCATGTCCCGGGCCCAGCCGGGCTCGGGGTCGTCGGACAGGGGGGGCTGCGTCTGCTCCTTGGCCTTCTTCTTACCCGCCGCGTCGCCCACCTGGACCAGGGCCGCGCCGCCCGGCTCGGTCAGGCCGTGCCGCTGGAAGGCGCCCAGCAGCGCGGCGAGCTGGTAGACGCCCAGCTGGGGGTGGCGTTCGAGCTCGGTGTCCTTGGCGCCGGTCTTGCCGGTCTTGATGTCGATGATCACGGCTCGGCCCTCACCGTCGCGCTCGACCCGGTCGACCCGGCCCTTGATCTGCACCCCCTCGGAGACCATGGCCGTGAACGCCTCCTCCAGGCCGACCAGCGTCCGGGGGTTGTTCTCGTGCCAGGCAACGAATTTGGAGATCATCTCCTCGGCGACCGCGCGCTGCTTGCGGTTGTACCAGACACCGCCGAAGTCGAGCTCGTTCCAGACCTCGTCCAGGCGCTTGCCGAGGGTCTCCTCGGTGGGCATGCCGGTCGCGGCGAGGACCGCCAGCGCGTGCACGACGGTGCCCAGACCTCGGGCCGCGTCGGTGCCGCCCGCGCCCACCGAGGTCTCCAGCAGCCAGCGCAGGCCGCACTTGCTGAAGCTCTCCACCGCCGAGGGCGAGACGCGTACGACGTCGTCGGGCCAGCTCAGCGGGCGGTCGTCGGAGATGGGGGTGAGGGCGTACCAGTCGTTGGGGTGGGCGCCGGGCACTCCTGCGGCGGCGAGCCTGGCCAGGTGCCCGGCCGCCGCCCTGCGCAGCGGTTCCGGTCTGGTGGAGTCGGTCACCGCCGACCGCAGATCGGCCACCAGCGCGGACATGCTCAGCCAGCGGGACCGCTCGTCGACGCCCGCCTCCTCGGTCGAGCCGGGCACCAGCTCGGTGAGGAAGCGGGAAGGCCGCTCCTCGGTGTCGTCGCCGCCCACGGCGGTGACGATGAGCCTGCTTCTGGCCCTGGTGGCCGCCACGTAGAACAGGCGACGCTCCTCGGCCAGCAACTGGGAGGCGAGCGCGGCGGAGACGGCCGCCGGGTTCTCGTGCTCGGAACCCTCGGCCCTGGCGACCATGTCGTCGGTGCTCAGGATGGACCCGCGCAGCCGCAGATCCGGCCAGGCACCCTCCTGGACCCCGGCGACGACCACCACGTCCCACTCCAGGCCCTTGGAGCGGTGCGCGGTGAGGATGCGGACCTTGTCTCCGTCGGGAGCCCGAGCGGCCAGGGAGTCGCCGGGAATCTCCTGGGCGACCAGGTCCTCGACGAACACGTCCACCCCGGCGTGCGGGAGCCGGTCGACGAACCTGGCCGTGTGGTCGAAGAGCGCCACGACGGCGTCGAGGTCACGGTCGGCCATGGTGCCCCTGACCCCGCCCCTGAGGCTGACGTCCGTCCATTTCCCGGCCAGCCCGGTGGCCTGCCAGACGGTCCACAGCACGTCCTCCGCGGTACCGCCCTGCCGTACGGCCTCGGTGGCGGCGGAGATGAGGCCGGCGACCCGCTCGGCGGGCAGCGCCACGTGCGGCTCCACCCGCACCAGTTCCCGCGCGTCCTTCAACGCGGCGACCAGCAGCTCTCCCGAGGAACGGGGGCCGGGGGCCTCGCGCTCCAGGTCGAGATCCACATCGAGAGCCGCGTCGCGATCCGCCTGCTCGGCCTCCGCCTGCTCGGCGGGGTGGGCCAGCGCCTCGTGCTCGGCGATCCGCAGGGCGCGGCGGAGGCGGCGTACACCGATCATGTCGGTGCCGCCGAGCGCGCCGGTCAGCAGTTCCTCCGCCACCCCCTCATCGAGGGTCTCCGGGTGCAGCGCCACCTGGATGAGCCTGATCAGCGGCCGCACGCCCGGCTCCTGGAAGAGCGGCACCTCGCCGCCGCCGACCACGACCGGAACCCCGGCGGTGACCAGGGCGCGGCGCAGCAGCGGCACCTGGCGGGTCGCGGAGCGGACCAGCACCGCCATCCGCGACCAGGGGACCCCGTCGAGCAGGTGCGCCCTGCGGAGCGTGTCGGCCACGATCGCCGCCTCCTGAGGTGCCCCGTCGGCCACCAGCACCCGTACGTCACCGGGGTCGGCGTCCGGTAGGGCGCGCAGGTCACGGTGGGCGGCCCCGCCCGGGGTGGCGGGCAGCCGGGTGGTGACGCGGCGGGTGGCCCGCAGCAGGTTCCGGCCGCTGCGACGGCAGACGCGCAGCGCCACGACGGGAGCCTTCGCGCCGTCGGCGTCGCGGAACCGGTCGGTGAAGTTCATGATCCCTCGGACGTCGGCGCCGCGGAAACCGTAGATCGACTGGTCGGGGTCGCCGACCGCGACCAGGTCGCGTCCCTCCCCCGCCAGCTGCTGGAGCAGGAACTCCTGGGCGGGGTCGGTGTCCTGGTACTCGTCGACGAAGACGGCGTCGTACGCCGATCGCTCGCGGTCGCGCGCCTCGGGGTCGGAGAGCAGCGCCCCCGCCGCCCGGATCAGCTCCGCGTAGTCGAGCACCGGTTCGAGATCGAGGTCGAACCTGGCCTGGTAGCGGTCCGCGAACCTGCCGGCGGCCACCCAGTCGGGGCGGCCGTGGCGGCGGCCCAGCCCGACCAGCTCCGGCCCGTCGAGGCCGCGTTCGGCGGCGCGGGCCAGGAAGTCGCGGAGCTCGGAGGCGAAGCCGCGCGTCTTGAGCGCCTCGTGCATGTCCTGCGGCCAGTGCACGGCGCCGTCCTCCAGCTCGCCGTGGAGCAGGCGGCGGATCTCCAGGAGCTGCTCGGGGCCGGTCAGCAGGCGCGGCGGCACCCCTCCGGCGATCACCGCCTCGCGACGGAGCAGCGCGTAGGCGTAGCTGTGGAAGGTGAGGGAGAGCGGGGTGCGGGTGGTGCGGCGCATCCGGGCCGTGATGCGCTCGCGCAACTCCTCGGCTGCCTTGCGGCTGAAGGTGAGGACGAGCACCCGCTCGGGGTCGACGCCCCGGCGCTCGATCCGGTCCACGACGGTCTCCACGATCGTGGTGGTCTTGCCGGTGCCCGGCCCGGCGAGCACGAGCAGCGGGCCGCTCTCGTGGGCCACCACCGCCCGCTGGTGCTCGTCCAGCACAGGGGCAACAGCTCTCCCCGCACCCTCACGACGTACCAGCCGCCAGTCCTGACCACTCACAACTCGCCATTCCACCAGATCCCGGACGATGATCGTGCCGAGTCGGCGGGTACGGCATGGCGGATTGTCGGCCCCGCCGGATGGGCCACGGGCGGGGCCAGGGGCGGCCGATGACCAGAGCGAGGCGCTGACCTGCGCCGGAGTAGTCCCGGGGCGGGTTCAGGGGCCGGGCGGCCGATTCCGGGGGCCGCCCGCAGGCCGCCCCCGGGAACCGTTCAGGAGAAGAAGACGTGGTCGACGAGCCTGGCCGTCGCCTTGCCGTCGTCGCGGGGCGCGTAGGTGCGCTGGAAGAGGTCGTACCGCTCGGCGTGGGCGGCGGTCACCTCGTCGATCGACCGCAGTGCCTTGATGACCTCGGCCCCGGTGGAAAGCAGCGGGCCGGGCGCCTCCGCGGCCAGGTCGAGGTACATGCCCCGCTTGGACGAGTAGCGCTGCAGGTCGTGCGTGAAGAAGAGCATCGGCCTGCCGGTCGCCGCGAAGTCGAACATGACCGACGAGTAGTCCGTGATCAGCACATCGGCGATCAGCAGCAGATCCGTAATATCGGGATATGTCGTGACATCGCGTCCAAGGCCGGCGGGCACGTTGGGCGCCGCCTGCATCGAGTGCGCCCTGATCAGGAACTCGTGGCCGGGGCCGAGCACCCGGTGCGCCTCGGCCAGGTCCAGGCGGATCGAGGCGTTCTTGCGGTCGTAGTCGCGGTAGGTCGGCGCGTAGAGCACCACCCTCACCCCCTCGGCGATGCCGAGCCTGGCGCGCATCCGCGCCGCCATCTCGTCGCGGTCGGGGGCCACCAGCACGTCGTTGCGCGGGTAGCCGCTCTCCAGGACCTCGCCCTGGTAGCCGAACGCCTTGCGCAGCACCCGGGTCGCCCAGGGGCTCTGCGAGACCAGCAGGTCCCAGCCGCGCACCTCGACCGCCTGCCGGTGCCAGGCCGGCGGCCTGGGGTCACGGGACATGTGCGGCAGGTCGTTGCCCAGGCGCTTGACCGGGGTGCCGTGCCAGGTCTGCACGACCGTCTGGTCCTCTCGCGCCCGGAACCAGGGCGGCAGGAAACCGTTGGTCACCACGTACCGCGAGCGGGCCAGCACCGCGTAGTGCTCGCGGCTGCCCGCGCGCACCACGGTCGGCCCCTCGCCCTCGCCGAAACCGAGCTCGGCGGGGCCCGGAGGCGTGAACGCGCCGTCCTTGACCACCCAGATGTGCTCTCCGGCGTCGCCGCGCCGCACACGCTCCTCGTAGATCGCGCGGACGTTGCCCTCGTACTGCCGTCCGTCGTAGGCGACGTAGACGATCGCGTCGTTCAGCTCGCGGGTCCGCTCCGCGGGGTAGAAGCCGCGGCGCAGCGCGTACAGGCCACCGGCGCCCTTCTCGTCGTCGGGGCGGTGCTCGGCGACGGAGAGCACCGGAATGTCGAAGCGGGTGGAGATCAGGCGGTACTCGCGGCCGTCACGGATCTTCGTGTCCTCGTCCAGATCGTCGAGGATGGCGTGGTCGACGCGGAACGGGACGATCTGGCCGGCCGGGTCGCGGACCGCCATGCTCCAGGTGCCGCTGCCCAGCGGGACCGTGTCCCCGAAACGGGGCATCGCGGCGGCCGCGATCCGCACCGTGAAACGGGAGCCCTCCCGCTCCAGGGGGATGGCGTGGATCAGTCCGCTACGGTGCTTGAGGGTCAGCTCGGCCGCGCCGGAGCCCGGGTAGGAACCCTCCAGGGCGAGCACGCCCTGCTCGTCCCAGGTCGCGGCGGTGATGACCGGGCGGATCCGGTGCGCGGAGACGCTCACCCGGTCACGCCGGTCGCGCAGCACGGTGATCTCACGATCCCCGACGACCGTACGGCTCTCCTCCGCCTTGCCGATCATGACGGAGGCCGCGGGATCGCCCTTTGGCTCGATCCAGAGACGGCCGCCGTCGCGTTCCTGCAGCAGGGACGCCACGGCGAGCGGTACGACGACCGCGGTGCCGCCGTCGACGGGGGTGAAGTCCGCGGCGATCCGGTGGCCGTCCAGCCTGGCGTGCCCCCTGCTCGCCTCCTTGCCCGGCAGGAAGACCTGGACCTCCAGCCGCTCGCCGTCCAGCTTCACGCCGGTCAGCTCGGCCCTGGTGGGCTGTAGCACCACCTGGAGTGCCCGGTCGGAGGTCCAGACGGGGCGGATCCACCAACCCCCGCCGAGGTCAAGCCCCGAGGGACGCTCGGTACGGCCGGTGGAGGGGCCGCGCAGCAGGCCGACGGCGCGGGCACCCCGGCTCCAGATCACGATCTCGGCGCGCCAGGTGGTGGTGTCCTGCACGGTGGCGCGGCGGCGCAGCAGACGCTTGCCGCCGCGCACGACGGCCCGCACCGCGGAACGCCAGCGCAGCGGCCACGGGCTCAGCTCGGCGGTGAACCCGGACCAGTCGTAGTTGCAGCCGGCCTCTTCCGCGCCGTAGGTCGCCTCGGGGTGGAAGACCCTCCGGGTGCGCAGCCGCACCGGCGGCAGCCAGCGCGGGCCGCGCAGCACCACCGTGGCCCTGTTGAAGCGGCGGCTGCGCACCGACAGCCCGGCCAGGTAGGCATGGCCGCTGACGTGCAGCCGCCCGCCGGACCAGGAGACGTCCTCGATCTGGGTCATCGGGATGAGATCCGCGGCCCGCAGCCGGAACAGGGCCTCGGGCAGCTCGTCCTGGAGCGGCAGGTCCGCGTACCAGCGGAGTTTCTTGCGGACGCGCCTGGACGGCTCCGCGGCGGCGGCCACGAGTTTCTGCAGCGCGTCGCCGTCGGCGAGGTCGTCGATCTCGCGGTGCTCGATCAGGTGAAAGGCGATCCTGCGGGCGACCGGCAGGTCCCGCTTGGCCCTCGCGTCCACACCGGTCACGTACGGCTTCAGGACCGTGACGAACTCGCGGCGCCGCGCGGCGCCGCGCTTGGCGGCGATGTCCAGCCTGGAACCCAGCGGCCCGGCCAGCGCGTCGGCGTCGAAACGACGGCGCTCATGCGGTTTCAGCCCGTCGGCCAGCACCGCGGCCATGATCGAGTCGAGTGGTTCTCCCCGGTCACAGAGATCCTGGACAACCCGAAGACGGTCGACGACGGGGTCGCCGCCGGATCGTGCGGGGGTGGCACCGATGGCCATGGGGAAAGCACCGCCTTTCGGACAGAGCGCTGTCCTAGGCCATGTTAGTGCGCCGCGGCAGGGCCGGTTACGCGGTGAATTAAGGGTTCCCGGGATTTACAGGCTTTTGTGATCTAAGGCTTTCCGTCCCATCTGGCCTCCCGCATATCGGCTCGGACGCCCCTCAGCGGAGTCCGCTCCTCGCGCCAGTTCACCAGGCATCGCTGCTCGTGGCCGGGTGGCGGGGTGCCGTCGGCGTGCACGACGCGCCACCAGGGCACGCCCCCGCCCCAGGTGGACATCACCCTGCCGACCTGGCGCGGGCCGCCCTCGCCGAGATACTCGGCGATGTCGCCGTAGGACATCACCATGCCGGCCGGAATGCGCTCGACCAGATCCAGCACCCGCTCGGCGTACGGGGTGGGATGGCCTACTGGCTCCATACCGTCGGTCCGGCCGAGAGGATTTCGTCGAGCTTGCCGAACTCGTAGGCCACCGAGCCGTTCAACTGCTCGACCAGACCGCCACGGATCGCGTAGGACTCGCCGTCCTCGCCGACCAGCCGTGCTCCCAGCAGAGCGGACACGCGTGCCAGCTGGGCCACCTGCCAGTCCGATCCGGGGGTGCCGGACAGGCGGCCGTTCCATATCGCTATGGCATGAACCGCGCCGTTGTGGCGGGCCAGGACCTCCCCCGACTCCTGCGACCCTCTGAACTCGAACCCCGCCTGCCCCAGCACAGTCGCGAGTTCCGCGAAGGCGAGAGGCGCAGGGCGCTCCACGCGCAACTCGTACCCCATAACGCGGGAGAATAGCGAACCTTCCGGGTTTCCCGGAGTGTAAATCCCGACATTCGGGCTATCGCATCCGAACAGTGTCCCAAACGCGTTCTAATTGACTTCAAACTGCGCTTATCTCCGCGATCTCCCGCGCTTGGCCGTTTCGGTGTCGACCACTACCGGTCCATTCCTGTCCGAGTGCCGGCCGAGCATCACCACGGCCGCCGCGAACGCCACCAGGCCGCCGACAAGGCTCGTTCCGTAAAGCCAGAGCCTCAGCGGATCGGGGCCCGGCCTGCTGTACTCCTCGTGCGGGACGCCGGCGCCGAAGTGCTTGTCATCCGGGACCGAGATCTCCGTCGCACCCGCCACGAGCCGATCCGCCCTGGCGAGCGCCGCGGCGGCGTCGACGACGCCGAACCCGATGTGGTCGTCGTAACCGGCGGCGGGACTCGCCGAAGCCGTGGAGACCAGGGCCTGCGCCACCATCTGCGGCGCGATATTCGGGTATTTCGCTTTTATTAGTGCGGCGACCCCTGCCACCAGCGCGGTCGCCGAACTGGTCCCCTCAGAGGATCCGTAGTTTCCGCCGGGGACGACCACCGGCACCCCGACACCGGGCGCCGAAACCAGGACCGACAGATTGTCGCTGCTGAACCTCGCCGGCTTGCCCAGCCTGTCCACCGCGCCCACACCGATGACCCCGGAATATCCGGCGGGGAAGTTCCAGAAGGAGGTGGAGTTGTCCTTGGCGTACTGGGAGTCCCCGTCGTTGCCCACCGCGGCGACGAGCACCACGCCCCTGGACAGCGCGTAGGAGACCGCCTCCCGCTCGCTCCGGTGCGGTCCGTAGGCACCCAGCGACATGCTGATGACCTGGGCCCCGTTGTCCGCGGCGTAACGGATCGCCCGGGCCAGCGGGCTGTCGCTGCGCGAGCGCAGATCCTCCTCCGGCAGCGTGGAACCGTCCTCGGGCCGCTCCTCGACGATCAGCGGCAGCGAAAGGATCCTGGCCTCGGGGGCGATTCCGAGAAGACCTCCCTCGCCGTTGCCCGCCCCGGCGATGAGCGAGGCCATGGCGGTGCCGTGCCGGCCGGCGTCCGGGGAGTTCCTGTCGAACTTGACAGATCCCATGTCGGGTCCGGAGATCACCCGCCCGCGCAGCTCGGCCACCTGGTCGTCCACCCCGCTGTCGACCAGGGCCACGGTGACGCCCGCGCCCCTGGTGACCTTCCACGCCTCCTGCGCTCGCAGCATCTCCAGCACCCAGCGCTGGTCCTCGCGCACGTCGGCGCCCTCCGGCGGCGCGGCCGGCACCGGGGCGGCGGGCATCCCGGCGAGCAACCCGGCGGGCGTCTCGGCGGGCGTCTCGGCGGGCAGGGTCGCGAAGGCCGGCACCGCCGGGACCGCCACCGAGATCGCGACCAGCACTCCCGTCGCCCACAGCCGCCGCCTCAGCACACGTTCCCCTGGGTGCACTGGGGTACGGCGCTCGGCTCGTCGCCGAGGGCCCTGGCGATGCGCCCCGCGACCGCCTGGGCCGCGGGCCACAGCTCGCTGTGCAGGATCTCCTCGGGGGCGATCGCCTGGCGGGTGCGGCCGTCGGTGTAACCGGCGGTGGAGAAGACGATGTAGGGGCCGACGCCGACCCAGGCGTTGCGCTGGCGCTGGGCCGCCCCGAACAGCTCGGTCGCCGTGCCGGGGAAGGCCACCGGCCGCACCCCCACCCTGTCGTCCACGGCCAGCTGCGCGGAGGCGGCGAGCCGCCGCTCCTCGTCGGCGAGCACGGCGATGCCCACGGTGAAGACGAACGTGGACGTCTGGTCGACGTAGGTGGCCCGCAGCAGCGTGCGGCAGCCGTGCCGGGTGAGCACCGACCCCACCTGCGCGTCGGTGCCGGCCGCGCAGGCCACCTCGGGCGCGAGGCCGACCCTGCGGGCGTACTGCTGGACCCTGCCCAGGCCGATGTACTGCAGCTCGACGGGGAAGACCAGGTCCGCGGTCCAGGTGTACCAGCGCTTGGCGATGTCGTCGGAGATGTAGCGGGCCTGCTCGGCGGCGGTCAGCGGGCGCGAACTCGTCTCGCGCAGCAGCCCGACCGCGCCGGTCAGCACGTTGGTGGCGGCGATGGCGAGGATCGTGCCCACCAGGATCAGGAAGATCGTACGGAACCGGACTCCCTGCTCCAGGGCCGCCAGTTCGGCACGCTGGATCGCCGCGCGGTCACGGCCCGCCGCGGGCCAGGAGCGCACCCGGTGCCGCCTGACCGTGGCGCCCTGCGCGGACGCCCGCCTGGCCCGGTCGCCCCCGGCGGCGCTCACCCGGGAGCCGGACGGTGGCCAGCCGCCGCGGGCGCGGGGGGCCGGGGCTCCCAGACGCCGCTCCGGCTCCTGGGACCGCCCTGGCTGCGACATACTCCGATGCTACGTCGCCTGCCCTCGCCGCCCCATCAGCGGCGTGCATTTTCGTGACGGCGACCTTGGCCCGGCTCCGGCCGCGATCCGGCTCCGGGCCCGATGCTCACGGCCAGGGCGCGGCGACCGCGTCGGGCCCTGGGTCCTGGTAGGTCGTCGACGAGCGCGCACGGCCGACCAACACCGCGATCGTGACCAGGCAGGCGATCGCGCCGAGCCCGGCGGCCACGGCCACCCCGCCGTACAGGTTGATCCTGTCCCGGTCACGGTGGACGACCCGCACCGGCTCGACCGCCAGGCCCAGCGGGCGGGCGGGGTCGTGCCCGCCGGCCCCCTCCGCGGTGAGGGTGTGCCGGGAGATCCTGGCGGCCGCGGCGAGTGCCCGGGTGGCGTTGACGACGCCGAAGCCCATGCCGGTGTCGTAGCCGCCGGCGGGCCGCCGGGTGGCTCCCGCAGTGATCGCCTGGACAACCAGCACGGGCGACATTTCTGGATATTTCGCCTTAATGAGGGCGGCGACGCCCGATACCAGGGCGGTCGCCTGCGAGGTGCCGCGACCGACCCAGTACTCGTCGCCGGGGCCCGCCCCGAGGATGTCCACCCCCGGCGCGGCCACCAGGACCGAGGGGTTCCGGTTGGAGAACGAGGCGCGGCGCAGCCCCCGGTCCGTCGCGGCGACCGAGACCACTCCCGGGAAGGCCGCCGGGTAGGAGTACGGGGCGTTGCCGCCGGCGTCGGTCTCCTCGGCACCGTCGTTGCCCGCCGCCGCGACGAGCACGACCCCCTTGGAGATCGCGTAGCGGATCGCCGCCCGCTCCTCCCTGGTCGCCAGTTCCTTGGAGATCGACATGTTGATCACGTCGGCGCCGTGGTCCACCGCGTACCGGATGCCCCTGGCCACCACGTTCTCGTAACGCTCGGCGGTGTTGAACTCCTGGAATCCCGGCTCCTCGTCCTCCAGGATGACCCGCACCGACAGCACCTTCGCGCGGGGCGCGACACCGATCACCCCGTCCGCCCCGCCCGGCCCGTGGCCGTGCCCGGCGATCAGCGACGCCATGTACGTGCCGTGCAGCCGGAGGGGCCGCACACCCGGCGGGTTGGCCCCGGAGGTGAAGTCCTTACCCTCGATCACCGACCCGGCCAGATCGCGGTGGTCGCTGTCCACCCCCGAGTCGAGCACGGCCACGACCACGTCCTCCCCCTCGGACACCCGCCACGCGGCGGGCAGGTCGAGGGTCCGCAGCACCTCCCGCTGGCTGTCCCTGACATCGTCGGCCCGCACGGCCGGGGCCGGTCCCGCCACTCCCGTCAACACCGCCACCCCCGTCGACACCGTCAGTGTCAGCAGTGTCGTCGCGAGCGCCCCGCGGGCGGCGGAAAGACGCCTCGGCACGGTCAGCATCGCCACTCCGCGGAGGCGCAGTCGGGGCGGGCGGGCCTGGTCAGGTCGGCGAGGATCCGGTCGGCGATGTCGCCGGTGAACGCGAACAGGGTGGGCCGCTGCTCGCCGACCGCGCTGGCGGGCCGGCCGTCGGTCTGGCCGACCGTGGCCATCACCATGTAGGGGCCCGCCTGCCGGACGAGGCCGGCCTGGCGTCCCGCGGAGACGAACCGGTCGGTGACGGTGCCGGGGAAGGCCAGTGCCCTCAGGCCCGGCGAGGGCCGGTCGCTCCCGGGCAGCGCCGCCTTGGCCCTGGCGGCGCCCATCTCGTCGGCGAAGGCCGCGACTCCGATGGTGACGACCACCCCCTGGAGCGCGTCGATGTAGGTGGCGCGCAGGATGCCCAGGCAGCCGGCCTCCCGGAGCGCCTTGCGCAGCTTGGCGTCGACCGCGTCGTCACAGCGGGTCTCCGGCGAGATGCCCACCCTGCGGGCCTTCTCCTCGCCCCCCTGTTCCGCGGCGTAACGGACCGTCTTGGGGAAGACCCGCCCGGCGGGCCACGCCTGCCAGCGCCGGGCCACCTCGTCGAGTGCCGCCCGATCGAGCTCCGCCTGGGTCGGCCCCCGGGTGAGCTCCGCTCCGGCGGCGCTGGTCGCCACCCCGGCCACGATCGCGCAGAACAGCGTCAGCGCCGATGCCACGACCAGCGTCGGCCATGAATGCCGTCGCTGACGTGGGACTTCATTCACGCTCTCGACCTTAATGCGGCGAGGCGGGTGTCATCCGCCGTTCCGTCCATATCCGTCGGAGCGGAAAGCACATGTGGCGGCGGGGCGGGCACCTCCCGGACAGCGGGGGAACGGCGAGCGCCCCGTGGAGCGCGTGCTCCACGGGGCGCGGGCGGCAAGAACCCCACCGGGCCGGTCAGTAGGTCGGCAGGCTCGGGTCGATGGTCTTGATCCAGCTGAGCACGCCGCCGCCCACGTGGACGGCGTCGGAGAAGCCGGCGCTCTTGATGACCGCCAGGACCTCGGCGGAACGGGCACCGGACTTGCAGTGCAGGACGATCCTCTTGTCCTGCGGGAGTCCCTCCAGCGCGGATCCGTTGAGGAACTCGCCCTTGGGGATGAGCACCGCGCCGGGGATGGACACGATCTCGTACTCGTTCGGCTCGCGGACGTCGATCAGGTAGATGTTCTCGTCCGCGTCCTGCATGGACTTGAGATCGGCCGCGGTGATCGTGGAGCCGGAGGCGGCCTCCTGGGCCTCCTCCGAGACCGCGCCACAGAACGCCTCGTAGTCCTCCAAAAGCTGGGTGACCGTCGGGTTCTTGCCGCAGAGCACGCACTCGGGGTCCTTACGGACCTTGACCGAGCGGTAGTTCATCTCCAGGGCGTCGTAGATCATCAGACGGCCGACCAGCGGCTCGCCGATGCCCGTGAGGAGCTTGATGGCCTCGTTGACCTGGATGGAGCCGATCGACGCGCACAGCACGCCGAGCACGCCGCCCTCGGCGCACGAGGGGACCATGCCGGGCGGCGGGGGCTCGGGGTAGAGGCAGCGGTAGCAGGGGCCGTGCTCGGCCCAGAAGACGCTGGCCTGACCGTCGAAGCGGTAGATGGAGCCCCAGACGTACGGCTTGCCGAGGAGGACCGCCGCGTCGTTGACCATGTAACGGGTGGCGAAGTTGTCCGTGCCGTCCACGATCAGGTCGTAGCCGGCGAAGATCTCCATCACGTTGTCCGTGGTGAGCACCTCGTTGTGGACGATCACGTTGACCAGGGAGTTGATCTCCCTGACGCTGTCCGCGGCACTCTCGGCCTTGGGGCGGCCCACGTCGGACTGGCCGTGGATGACCTGCCGCTGCAGGTTGGACTCGTCGACCACGTCGAAGTCGATGACGCCGAGCGTGCCCACTCCGGCGGCGGCGAGATAGAGCAGCCCCGGGGAACCCAGGCCACCCGCGCCCACACAGAGCACCTTCGCGTTCTTCAGGCGCTTCTGCCCGGCCATGCCCACGTCCGGAATGATCAGGTGGCGCGAGTAGCGGCGCACCTCATCGACGGTCAACTCGGCTGCCGGCTCTACCAGCGGTGGCAACGACACAGTTCTGCTCCCGTTTCAGGGGGTCTTGACGATACGGCTAGCGCAGCACGCTCCACTCACAACCTAACCTGGTGCCCTGGTCATTCCCCAACCGGAGTGAGGACC
This sequence comes from Streptosporangium sp. NPDC049644, assembly GCF_040675205.1. Lineage (NCBI taxonomy): Bacteria > Bacillati > Actinomycetota > Actinomycetes > Streptosporangiales > Streptosporangiaceae > Streptosporangium > Streptosporangium sp. NPDC049644. The sequence goes on from NZ_JBFAOJ010000031.1 coordinate 68,402, forward strand.
GTCTCACCTATCAGGATCCTGGCCTCGCGGGCCACCCGGTCGGGGAACTCCATCTGGGCCACGTGCCCGGCGTCGGGCAGCAGCACCAGTTTCACCTGCGGGAACGTCCGGCCCGCACGGGCCGCCATCCGGGGGTTGACGAGCCGGTCGTGGCGCCCGTGCACGACCAGCGTGGGCGCGGTCACCTGGGCCGCCTGCCGCCACAGGTTCGTCTCCCCGCGCCGGAAGTACTCGGCGACGATGCCGCGCGCCGAGTTGATCAGTGCCGCCCCCGCGTACGGGAGGCCGTCCCGGCGGCGCACCTCCTCGATCGCCTCCGCGAGCCGCTCCGGGTGAATCCTCCCCACATCGGCGTAGCACATGGCGAGCGTGGCACCGAGCCTGCGCTCGGCGGGCAGCTGGCTCAGCCGGCTCGCCGCCCACTCGCCGAGCCTGGGCACGGCGGACAGCGCCACTCGCGCGGGGCCGTACCTGGGCAGCAGGTCTGGCAGGGCCGGTGAGATCAGGGTGAGCGAGCGGACCAGGTCGGGACGGGTGGCGGCGAGCCGCACGGAGACAGCCCCGCCCAGGGAGTTGCCGAACAGGTGGACGGGGGTCCGCGAGATCCGCTCTATCAGGGCGATGACGGTCCGTACGTGGGCGTCGACGGAGTAGTCGCCGCCGGGCGGCTCGGGCGAGTATCCGGCGCCCGGCAGGTCGACGGCGTGACCGGTCACCACGTCGAAGAGCTCGCCCATCAGGTCTGTCCAGTTGGTCGCGGAGCCAGCGAGGCCGTGTACGTAGACGGCGGTCTCCGCGGGGCCCGGCGGGGTCGAGCGCACATGGATCCGCTGGTCGCCGAGGTCGACCATCTCGCCCTGCCAGTTGGGGATCGGTTTGTGCACCACGCGTCTCCTCCTGTCGTCCGGCCGCTCTTCCACGATAGTTCGCCGCTCGACGCGGCAGACGACAGCCTCCGAGTTACCACAAAAGTCACATAAGCCTATTTTAGTCAGATGTCTTTTTATTGCATGCTTTATCACTATTAGTTAGACACCCCCTCCAACCCTCCTCCCCGAAGAACAAATGCGACATTAAAGACATTTAACTTGAAAGCAGTCGGTAACTATCCAAGGTCGACCACAAATAGATAAGGAGAGGGCAAAAGGATTTGATCTCCGTTTATTAGCAGACATGCGAGGAAATCATGACAACCAGGGATGGCTCATCACTCACCATCTCCGGTAATTCCCGACTGATTTCGGTAAGTGCCGAAAATCGGGGCAACCGATCCTTTCAAGGGGGAAACGCAATGCCCAAGTTCAAGAGTGTCCTCGCAGGGCTCGCGATCAGCACGGCGCTGGCCGGCGGAGTCGTCGGCATGGGCGCAGCGACCACCGTCACCAGCGCCAGCGCGATGACCACCGCGGTCACCTCCGTCGCCTTCCCGACCTGGGGCGGCGGCTGCGGTCGCGGCTGCGGTTGCAACCGCTCGCACTGGCACCGCAGCCACAAGCGCTTCAGGCTGATCATCAACAACCACAACAACAACGACAACCGCCTGGACAACGACAACCGCAACGACCGCCTCGTGCCCGTTCTCACCGAGCGCGACGAGCGGGAGTAGCAGGCCTCCCGATCACGGACCGGGGTCGCACACCCCGACGGGGGCGCGACACAACCGGAACATGAGGCCACTCACGGTCGAATCCGCGGCTTCAAGCGGCTTCGAAACCGTAACGGAGCGGCAGGATCCCGATATTCGTCTTGATCATCGCCTCTCACCGAGAGGCCGTGACCAGAAAGCGAAAACGGGAGGCTGAGGAGAAATCCTCAGGCCCCTGACTCCAACGCAGTGCGAGTTCTCATTTCTCAGGAATCACAGCGGGGCCCCGCGGTTTTCGAACCGCGGGGCCCTCGCCCATGCGCCCGGCCTCCGGCGCGCCACCATCCCCTCCCCCTTAACCGTCGCCCTTCCCCGCCTCGACACCGGCGCACGAAAGCGACCTCACGGCGCCCGCCCACGCGACAGCGGGACGCCCCGGAGACGACCTCGGCCGGACCGGCCAGGAAGCGGGCGAGGGCTCCCCCGGCGCACCCCGCCCCGCTCCTCGGCAGGCCCCGGCCCGCTTCCACCACAAATGCGACATTAAGTGCATTTCACTTTAAATCCATCAATAAGGGTTCGACATCGACGATAAATATCTAAGGGGATAGCAAAAGCCTTCGATCTCTGTTTATCAGCAGACATGCAAGGAAACTATGACAACCAGGGATGACTCATCATCGATCATCTCTGGCTTTTCCTATTTATTCAGGAAATTCAGAAAATTAGGGCAACAAATCCTTTCAAGGGGGAAACGCAATGCCCAAGTTCAAGGGTGTCCTCACAGGGCTCGCGATCAGCACGGCGCTGACCGGCGGAGTCGTCGGCGTAGGCGCAGCGACCACCGTCACCAGCGCCAGCGCGATGACCACCACGGTCACCGCCGCCGCCTACCCGACCTGCGGCGGCGGCTGGGGCCGCGGCTGCGGCTGCTGCGGCGGCTGCCGCTCGCACCACCGTCACACCCGCCACCGCTTCAGGCTGATCATCAACAACCACAACAACAACGACAACCACCTGGACAACGACAACCGCAACGACCGCCTCGTGCCCGTTCTCACCGAAGGACGCAGGGACTAGCACCGGACCCGAGTCGCACGCCCCGATCGGGGCGCGGCACGGCCGACGGCCGAAACCACACGGCCGGATCCGCGGTTGTGAGCGGCTCCGGAACCGTAACGGAGCGACAGGGGCCCCGCGTTCGCCACGACCACCGCTTCTCACCGGGAAACAGTGGCCGAACAGCGAAACGGGAACTTGAGGGGAAACCCTCAGGACCCTGACGCCGACACAATGCGATTTCTCATTTCTCAGGAATTACAGCGGGGCCCCGCGGTTTTCGAACCGCGGGGCCCTCGCCCATGCGCCCGGTCGCCGGCATGTCACCTCGCCCGCCGTTCTCGCCGCCCGCCTTTCCTCGCCTCGGCGCCCGCGCACCGGAACGGCCCCGCGGCGTCCGCCCATATCCACCGGATCCGGACAGCGGGACGCCCCGGAGACAACCTCGGCCCCGGCCACCCGGGAGGCCGCCGAGGCCCCTGCCGCACTCCGCCCTCCCGCCGCACCCGGCGCCCTCCAGCACCAAAGCACAAATGCGACATTAAGCGCATTTCACTTTAAATCAATCAATAAGAGTTCAACGTCGACGATAAATATCTAAGGAGATAGCAAAAGCCTTCGATCTCCGTTTATCAGCAGACATGCAAGGAAACTATGACAACCAGGGATAGTCCATCACTGGCTATCTCCGGTAATTCCCGACTGATTTCGGTAAGTGCCGAAAATCGGGGCAACCGATCCTTTCAAGGGGGAAACGCAATGCCCAAGTTCAAGGGTGTCCTCGCAGGGCTCGCGATCAGCACGGCGCTGACCGGCGGAGTCGTCGGCATGGGCGCAGCGACCACCGTCACCAGCGCCAGCGCGATGACCACCACGGTCACCGCCGCCGCCTTCCCGACCTGCGGCGGCGGCTGGGGCCGCGGCTGCGGCTGCGGTGGCAGCAGCTGCCACCGCCGTTTCAGCCACAAGCGCTTCAGGCTGATCATCAACAACCACAACAACAACCGTAACCACCTGGACAACGACAACCGCAGCCAGCGCTTCGAGCCCATTCGCGAAGAGCGCCGCCGCGAGCGCGACAACAACGGTCCCGGCAACGGTCCCGGCAACGGCGACCTTGGCGCCCCCCCGGTCTCCTAGTCACCTGGCCGGGGGCGCGTGCCCCGATCGGGGCGCGGCACGGCCGGCGGCCGAAACCACACGGTTGGATCCGCGGTTGTGAGCGGCTCCGAAACCGTAACGGAGCGACAGGGGCCCCGCGTTCGCCACGACCACCGCTTCTCACCGGGAAACAGTGGCCCGACCTCGAATACGGGAACTTGAGGAGAAATCCCCAAGCTTCTGTCTCCCAACACAGTGCGAGTTCTCATTTCTCACGAATTGCAGGCGGGGCCCGCGGTTTTCGAACCGCGGGCCCCGCTGCGACATCCGGCCCCTACCGCCCGGTCCTCGAATATCAGCCGAGCGACACCTGCCCCGCCCCAGCCACCTCGATGCCGACGCGATCCGCCAGATCCATCGCGTATCGCACATATGTTCCAAAATATTGTCGAGCGGCCGTAAAGCACCGCCAATGCGGTAGGTACCGACATGGGCAATCCGATGCCGCGTCTTTCTCGGCGCGCGGCATCCGAGGTCGTACGCTGGGCGTTGTCCGACGTTTACAGGAACCGGGTCAGGACAGGAAACGTGCCAAGGTCCGGATGACGACAGGGGATGTCAGACATGAACCCGCACGGCGACAGAGAGCACGGGAGAACGGTCGACGATCCGTCCGAGGAGATCCCGATCGAGACACCCGAGGCCGACGCCGCCGAGCAGCGCCGGTCGGCACGCGAGGGCGGCTCCGACTCCTCCCCCGACCTCTCCGCGGAGGCGGAGGTCGACCCCGCGGACGCCGCCGAGCAGAATCGGACCGCGCGTGAAGAGGATGAGGAGTGGCCCGATACCGTTCCCATGGAGGCCGACCCCGCCGACACCTTCGAGCAGCGACGCACGATCGAGCTCGATGAGGACGATTATCGCTGACCCGTGTTACCCGCGCGTAGGATGGCCCCAGACGCCAGGAGTTTCACCCGAGGAGACCACGTGACCGCTACCCCGGACGCCAAGCCCCGGGGCACCCGGCTGCCCCGGACAGCCCGCCGCCGCCAGCTGCTCAGTGCGGCGCAGGAGGTCTTCGTGGAGAACGGCTACCACGCGGCCGCGATGGACGAGATCGCCGAGCGGGCCGGGGTCAGCAAGCCGGTCCTCTACCAGCACTTCCCAGGCAAGCAGGAACTCTATCTGGCCCTGCTCGACCTGCATGTGGACGACCTGATCACCCGCTGCCGCGACGCCCTCGCCTCCACCACCGACAACAAGCAGCGTGTCCAGGCCGCGATCGGCGCGTTCTTCGACTTCGTCTCCAGCCAGGGTGAGGCCTTCCGGCTGGTGTTCGAGTCGGACCTGCGCAACGCCGCCCCGGTCCGCCAGCGCATGGAGCGCAACCTCCGGGAGAGCGCCGAGATGATCAGTCAGGTCATCCAGGAGGACACCGGCTGCTCCAGCGACGAGGCACGCCTGCTGGGCGTCGGGCTGGTCGGGATGGCCGAGGTCAGCGCGCGTTACTGGATCAGCAGCAACGGCTCCATCCCCAAGGACGCGGCCACCCAGCTCATCGCGCGCCTGTCGTGGCGGGGCATCTCCGGTTTCCCCCGCACCGTCGCCGACCACTGAGAACGTCCCGCGGCCCCGTGGCCATGGAACTTCTGTTCGCTTGGCGCGATCAACCCGCGCGTCGAACCTTCGATGGGGTGACCATGGGACGAGCAACCCTCATCGAAAGGGAGCAGGATGGAAATCAAGATCGGCGTACGTTCCGTGCACCGTGAACTCGTAGTGGAGACCGACCTCACGGCCGAACAGGTCGAGAGTGAGATCAGCGCCGCCCTCGCGTCCAGCGCCGGTGTCTTCACCCTTACCGACGTCGGTGGCCGGAAGGTCATCGTCCCGATCGCGTCACTCGGCTTCATCGAGATCGGTGGGGAGGCGATGCGTCCCGTCGGCTTCGGCGGCACGCTCTGACGGATTCCGAGGCTCGCGCCAGATCGTCGTCCCCCGCCGGCACGGCGCGGTCCGCGGATCTGGCGTGAGCACCGGCGCCGGGCGACCCACCCCTCACGGAGAGTCCGAGGGCGCCGGACGGCCCGGCACACGTCTCGCAGGCTCAGAAACGCTCGTTACCCCATGTTCCCGAGCACTCGTCCCGCTCGCCGAACCCGCAGCAGCGCGGACGCCTGACCCGGCGGAGATGCTCCCGGCCCCGGCCGACGGCCGGGCACCCCGTGCCTCCTCTGCGTAACACGGGACGCGAGGTCCAGCGGTTCGGCCCACATCTCGTCAAGGAACTGCCATAGCGGCGCGAGGCCCTCATGTCTCGCACGCTACCGCTGTTCGACGCCCCACGCGCCTTGATCCGCGGGACCGGTTTCCCCGCTCCGCCTCCGGCGAACAGATCCCGGGCCGGTCCGGCGGCCGGTCCCGGAACGGAGGACACGTCCCGAACGGCCGTACCGGGAGCCCGGAGCCGGAAAACCGGCCGCACAGCCGGCGACACGCCCCGGTCCCCGTGCCGGGGACTCGGAGCCTGCGGTTCACAGCCCCAGAGCGGCCATCCGGTCGCCGTGCTTCTCGGTCAGCCGGGCGAACATCCGGCCGATGTCCTCCCCAGCCGCCTCCACCAGCAGTGCCGCGAGCTCCGGTCTGGCCGCGGCCACGTGCTGTCCCTGGCTCAGCGCCTCCCCGACCAGCCGCCTGGCCCACAGCGCCAGCCGCCCCGCCTGCTTGGGGTCCTCCTGAAGCGCCGCGCCGACCCTCTCGACGGCGAACTGCGACCGCCCCTCGTCGGCGAGAACCTCCTCGACGAGGTTCCGCGTCCGGTCGTCCACGCCGACTGCCGCCTCACGGTAGAAGTCGAGCGCGATCCCGGTGCCCACATACGCCTTCACCAGAGCCTCCAGCCAGTCCCCGGGAGCGGTCTGGGCATGCCAGTCGTCCAGTGGCCCCACGAAGGGCGCCATCGCCTCCTCGGGATCCACCCCGAGGTCGGCCAGCCGGTCGCGGAGCAGCTCGAAGTGCGCGTACTCGGCCGCCGCCAGGCCGCCGAGGGCCGCCCGATCGGTCAGTGAGGGGGCATGCCGCGTGGCGTCCTCGGCGAGCCTGAGGAACGCCGTCAGCTCGGCGTAGGCGAGAACGCCGAGCAGGTCGGAGACACCGGGAGGGGAATCACTCATGGACGCAGCCTACGATCTGATCGACCTCGCGATTCACCGGGAATACGAAGAAATCGGTTCTCCGTTGTGGTATCGAGTACACTGCTCTGTGAAAGTGCGACCGCACCGTGTTAATCCGGGATATCCACTCCCGGACGCCCCCAAAAGTCGGCGTGACGCCGCAGCGGTCGCTGATGACATGAGAAGGCTGGACCTTCCGCGAGGACCCGGCACGGGGAACATGTTTTCTGCCCGTGGTCCCGGCAGTCCTGCCTTCAACGGAGATTTAGGCAGGCCAAGCTGACGACGTTCCGAGACCTCGGAGTCACCCCAGAGATCGCCGATGCCCTTGAGACCGAGGGCATCATCGCGCCGTTCCCGATCCAGGAAATGGCACTCCCCCTGGCCCTCAACGGCCAGGACATCATCGGCCAGGCGCGCACCGGCACCGGCAAGACCTACGCCTTCGGCGTGGCGATGCTGCAGCGTGTCGGCAAGCCGAGGAAGAACCGCAAGAAGCCCCGCGGGCTGGTCGTGGTACCGACCCGTGAGCTCGCCGTTCAGGTCACCGAGGACCTGGTGACGGCGGCCGGAAAGCTCGGCTCGCGGATCCTCACCGTGTACGGCGGGCGCGCCTACGAACCCCAGATCGAGGCCCTCAAGCAGGGCGTCGACGTCATCGTCGGCACCCCGGGGCGCCTGCTCGACCTGGTCAAACAGAAGCACCTCGACCTCAGCCAGATCGGGACCCTCGTCCTCGACGAGGCCGACCGGATGCTCGACCTGGGCTTCCTGCCCGACATCGAGCGCATCATCAAGCTCATCCCGGCGGAGCGGCAGACGATGCTGTTCTCCGCGACCCTGCCGGGTGAGATCGTCGCCCTGTCCAGGCGTTACCTCACCCGCCCCACCCACGTGCGGGCCGAGAACAACGACGCCGAGGCCGAGGCGACCCCGCAGACGACCCAGTTCGTCTGGCGCACGCACCGGATGGACAAGATCGAGATCGTCGGCCGCCTGCTGCAGTGCGAGGGCCGCGGACTCACCATGATCTTCTGCGAGACCAAGCGCGCCTGCGACATGGTCGTCGAGCAGCTCAAGGAGCGCGGCTTCGCCGCCGCGGCCGTCCACGGCGACCTCGGCCAGGGCCAGCGCGAGCAGGCCCTGCGCGCCTTCCGCAACGGCAAGATCGACGTGCTGGTCGCGACGGACGTCGCGGCGCGCGGCATCGACGTCGACGATGTCACCCACGTCGTCAACTACGACTGCCCGCAGGACGAGAAGGCGTACGTGCACCGGATCGGCCGTACCGGCCGGGCCGGCAAGACGGGCGTCGCGGTGACCTTCGTCGAGTGGGAGGACCTCACTCGCTGGAAGGTCATCAACAACGCGCTCTCGCTCCCCTTCCCCGAGCCGGTCGAGACCTACTCGACCTCCCCGCACGTCTTCAGCGATCTGGGCATTCCCGAGGGCACCAAGGGCGTGCTGCCGCGCGCCAACCGGTCCCGGGCGGGCCTGGCCGCCGAGGAGGTCGAGGATCTCGGCGAGACCGGGCGAATCCGCTCCCGCTCTCCCCGCAAGGGGCGCGAGGACGATCGTGAGGAGCGTCGTGAGCGTCCGGCACGTACCCCTCGCGAGCGCCGTCGCACCCGCGGTGGCCGTACCAGCGAGGAGATCTCCGCGCCGGTCACGGCCGAGGAGGTCCAGCCGGCCGAGTCCCCTGTCGTCGAGATCGCTGAGGTGGAGACGGACGTGGCACCCCGCAAGGACGGCCGTGACGACCAGTACACCGCCGAGGCCGCGCCCCGCCGGGGCCGTGCTCGCAGGGCCGGGCTGAATCCCGAGGTGAGCCTCGTCGGGAAGTCCGAGGTTCCGGCTCACCCCGATTCCACGACGGACGAGCCGGTCCGCAGGCAGCGCCGCGCCAGGCGCGAGCAGGTGGCCGAGGTCCCCTCGTGGAGCGGGGAGCCGGCGGCGGAGTTCACGACGGGCGGAGAGGACGACGCCGTGGCCGAACATCGGGACGACGAGCCCGCGGCGGAGGTCTCCAGGCCCCGGCCGCAGCCCGAGAAGATCATTCCGCCGAGCCCGTTCGCGGTGATCTTCAAGTCTCCGGACCTGGCGTCGGACGACGACGAGATCGCCCCCTCGGCGGCCTCCGAGCGCGTACAGAGCCGCCGCCGCCCGCAGATCCGCGGCCAGCAACGAGGACCTCGCCGTCCGAACTAGTGGTAACAACATCAAAAGGGGCGCGACCCTACCGGGTGGCGCCCCTTTTCGCGCTCCCGGACGCACGGAGCGATGTCGTCAAGAGAGGTATCGTGGGGCCACGTGAGTACGCCGCGTTTTCTGACCATGCCTCCTGGCGTCCGCTCTCGCCAGATCGAGACGGCGGTGGGCACCTTCGCCGCGCTGGAGGCCCTGCCCGTCAGCGGCATTCCCGAGCGCTGGCCGGCCCTGCTGGTCCCCGGCCTGACGGGGAGCAAGGAAGACTTCATCGCGGTGCTGCAGACGCTCGCCCAGTCCGGCCGCCAGGTCATCGCGATCGACATGCGAGGCCAGTTCGAGTCGAACGGCCCTGACGACAGGAGCGCCTACAGCTGCGCCGCGCTCGGCAACGACGTCGACGTCCTGGCCCAGGTGATCGGCCACGGAGGCCCGATCCACCTGGTCGGCCACTCCTTCGGCGGCCTGGTCACCCGGGAGGCGGTCATCGACGGCCGTACCCGGTTCGGGTCCTACACGCTCATGAGCTCCGGGCCCGCCGCGATCGTCGGGCCCCGCGAGCGCGCGGGCCGCATCATGCTCTCGGAACTGCCCGACCTCGGGCTGGAGCACCTGTGGCACAACCGGATGGAGCCCGAGGCCCTGTCCGCCGGGGTCTCCGACGAGATCATCGCCTTCCTGCGCAAGCGACTGTTCGCCAACTCGCCCACCGGCATGTACACGATGACCGAGGAGGTGCTCTCCGCGCCTGACCGGTGCGACGAGCTCACCCAGGTCGATGTCGCCACCCTGGTCCTGTACGGCGAGCACGACGACGGCTGGCCGCCGCGTATGCAGTCGGAGATGGCCCGCCGGCTGGACGCCGACTGCGTGGTGGTCCCCGGCGCGGCCCACTCCCCCGCGGTGGAGGCCCCGGAGACCACGGCCGCCGCGCTCATCCGTTTCTGGAACGCCGCGGAGAGCCGGCCGAGAAGCTGACCTGGGATTTCCCACTGCCGGGACCCCTGTTGGACGGAGCGTCGAATGCCATGTAATGATTCACTTACTATGGCGAGCATCGAAGACATCGTCGTCCAGCCTCCGCACACCGCGACCTGGCTGGTGCACATCGACCGCTCCATGTGGGTCGGCGGGGTCCGCGGCCTCATGCTCCAGGCCCTGCATCCCCTCGCGATGCGTGGCGTCTGGCAGAACTCCGACTTCCAGCAGGACCCGTTCGGAAGGCTCCGCCGCACGGCGGACTTCGTGGGCAGGGTCACCTTCGGCAGCCCCGCGGAGGCCGACGAGATCGGCCGCCGCGTCCGGGGAATCCACCGGCGGCTCCGCATCGACGACCCCGACACCGGCCGCACCCACCGGGTGGACGACCCGGAGCTGCTGCTCTGGGTGCACTGCGCGGAGGTCTCCTCCTACCTGGCCGTGGCACGCCGGGCGGGCCTGGGGCTCAGCGACCGCCAGGCCGACCGCTACCTGGCCGAGCAGCGCCGCAGCGCCACCTATGTCGGCCTGCACGCCGAGGACGTGCCCGGCTCCCTGGCGGAGCTGGACGACTACCTCACCTCGGTCCGCCCGACGCTGCGGGTCACCCCCGAGGCCGCCTCCACCGTGCGCTTCCTGCTCTGGCCGCGACTGCCCGCCGAGCTGCGTGCCCTCACCCCCGGCAAACCCGCCTACTTCCCCTTCGGCGCGCTCTGCTACTACTCGCTGCCCGACTGGGCCAGGCAGATGTACGGCGTGCTGCCCGAGGTGCCGCCCAGCACGGTGACCGCGGCGCTGAGGGCGTTCCGGCTGACCATGAACTCGCTTCCCGAACACGTCCACGACCGGGCGTTCACCCCCGGCACCCGCGAGATGCTCGGTGCCTCCCGCGAGCGGCTCGCCGCCGCGGGTTACGACCTGGGCAAGGGGCTCAAGGGGCTGACCGACCCGCGCCGCTGGCCGGACCGACTGCCCCGCGCCGCCTGACGGCGCGCCGCGCGGTCAGTCCGCGAGGGCGTCCCACGGCTCGCGGTCGCCGCTCGCGGCCTGGCCCTCGGGGCAGTGGCGGCGAAAGTCGCACCACGAGCACAGCGGGCCCGTACGGGGCGGGAAGGAGGCGTCGACCTCGGGCGGCACCGGGGGCGGGGTCCGGCCGGTGCCTCTGGTCCGTGACGCGGCCGAGCCGGTCCCGCCGGGACGGGTGGCCGACCATGCCCGGTACCGCTCGTCGGCCTCGGCGGCCTCGACGGCGATCTCCTCGGCTCGGCCGAGGTGCCGGGCCAGCGACTCGTCGGTGTGCTCCCACTCCACGACGGAGGCGGTCGGCAGGTGATGGAGCTCGACCCGGTGGCAGGGGCGGTGCATCATCGCCGAGGAGGCGATGGCGTAGACCGCCAGCGCGAGCGAGGAACGGGCGTCGTCCGTGGTCGGCGGGCGTCGGCCGGTCTTGTAGTCGACCACGACCAGTTCCTCGCCGCGCCGGTCGAGCCGGTCCACCCGGCCGGAGAGGGCGACGACGGAGGTGCGCGTGGCGACGGTGCGCTCGACGCCGACCGGCTCCGCGGCGGGGTCGAGACCCGCCACGTATCCCCGGACCATCTCCCTGGCCCGGTCACGCCAGGCGGCCGACTGCTCCGCGTCGCGGAACCCCTCGCCGATCCATCCCCTGGTGAGCAGGGCGGCGGCGACCTCGGGCGTACGCCGCTCGTACGGCTCGCGCCACCAGGCGGCCAGGGCGTTGTGCACGCTGACGCCCACGCTGTTGTGCGCCCACGGCGGACCCTTCTGCGGCGCGGGCCGATCCAGGTAGGCGAACCGGTAGCGCCGGGGGCAGTCCAGCCAGCTGTTCAGCCGCGACGGCGTGCAGGCATACAGCCGCCGCGGCATGCCGTCCAGGGGAAGCTGGTCCATCGGGGGCTATTCGTCCCGGAGGTTCAGCCGGATCCCCGCCGCGCGCGTGCCATCGGTCAGCGGCCCCTCCTCCTGCTCCTGCGCCCCTCGGGTCAGCGAGCCGGAGAGCCAGGCGTCGAACTGAGGCTCCAGGTCGCCGATCGTGGTCTCCTCGCCGTGCGCGGGCAGCACCCGGGTGGCGTGCGGCAGGGTGAACAGCCGTCCCCCGATGGCGGTCAGCTGGTCGGCCAGGGCGGGATACTCACCGCCGACCCTGCCGGGGCCGTCGGCCTGGAGGGTCTTGCCGGTGAAGACCGCCTCCAGGGCCTCGCAGTAGAGCGAGACGCCACCGTGGGAGATGCCCGGGGTGGACATGACCTCCAGCTGGACACCGCCGACCTCGAACAGGCCCTCGTCCTCCATGTCGATGTCCGGCCAGGTGTCCGGCCAGGTCAGTCGCCACAGCGGCCTGTCCTTGGGGTGGAGGGCGATCACCGCCTCGTCTCTGGCCGCGACCTCGATGGCCGCGCCCACGTGGTCGGGCAGGCCGTGGGTGCAGATGATCGCCAGCACCTCCCGCTCGCCGACCTTCTCCAGGATCGCCTCCGCGTCACGCGCGGGGTCGATGACGATGACATCCTCGTCGTCACCCAGGATCCACGTGTTGTTCTCGACCTTGTGCTCGACGCCGTCGACATCGACGACGCCCTCGGTCACCACTCGCTCGATACGCGCTGTCACGCTTCCGAACTTTACTGCCTCCATCCGCCCTCCGGTCCGGACGGAACGGTCAAGGGTTCGAATACCGAGCGGGCGGTCAGGAGGCCGGGGCCTCCAGGCGCGGGGAGAACGCCCCGAAGGGCAGGTCGAGGGCCTGGTCGTGGTCGCGCAGATCGCGCAGGGACAGCTCGGCCAGGGTCATCAGGTAACCGGCCTCGGCGGGCCACACGACCGCCCAGAGCCAGTTCCCCAGCGCCTCACCCACGTAGACGGCCCGGTCACAGGCGGCGGTGACGCACCACAGGGCGGCAGGATGGCCCTTGACCTCGATCTTGGCGTGTGGCGGGCCCTGGTCGAAGCCGGTGCCCGGATCGGTGCTCTCCAGCCCGGCGAACGCCGCGCCGAGCCCGACCCCGGGCTCCTCCGCGATGAGCAGCAGATCGGCGGGCCCGTAGGTCAGCGAAGGTCCGGAGACCGCGACCACCGTGGCCCGTACGCCGCTGCGCTCGTCGCCCACGTGGGCGAACCCGGTGACCAGCCATCCCGTGGGCAGCGGCCACGGGACCCAGACGGGGACGCGGGAGATGCGGGTGATGGCCTCCACCGCGGCGGCGGAGGGAGGTATGGGTGGCTGGAACGGCAGCACATCACCGTGGGGACCGCATCTCCAGGAGCTTGACCAAGCACTCGGCGGACGTAGCGGGCCGAAACAGCGTGGGCATGTAGGGGCGGCTTTCACGCCTACCCACGCTGCTTCTTCGACAGCCCATCCGTCAAGAGGCTCGGTCGTTATCACACCGTAATCTTGTTCATGTGCGCGTAAATTGTGTGGGGGCGATCATCCTCGACGACTCGGGGCGGATGCTTCTGGTCCGCCGCGGCCGGCCACCCGGGATGGGGTTGTGGTCCGTCCCCGGCGGCCGGGTCGAGCCCGGCGAGTCCGACCCCGAGGCGGTCATCAGAGAGGTTCTGGAGGAGACCGGCCTGACCGTCGTCCCCGGACGCCTGGCCGGAACCGTCGACCGCCCCGGCCCCGGCGGTGCCGTCTACGAGATCCGCGACTACCTGGCCGAGGTCTCCGGCGGCACGCTCTCCGCCGGGGACGACGCCGCGGACGTCCGCTGGGTCACCCGCGCGGAGCTAGCGCGGCTCCCGCTCACCCCCGGCCTGCTGGACGCACTGGCCGAGTGGTCGGTCATCGCACGGGAGTGAGCGGCGCGAGGCCCGGCTCACCGCGTCGAGGTGAGCTTGGAGCGCCACAGGGTGAGGTGGTCCGCGCTGTAGGTGGTGGAGCGGCCCAGGGCCACGACCTGGCCGCCCAGGACCGCCACCGCGCCGAGCCACTGGGCCCCGTCGCCGTCCAGCCTGCCCTGGCTGGGGGTGTGGAGCTGCCAGTTCAGCCCGTTCTCCGAGGTCCAGGCCGCGCTGTCGCCCTCGCCCGGAACCCCGTGCCAGCCCACGGCCACCACGCCCTCCGGCGTCGCGGCGAGGTCCTGCACGGCGGACGCGGTCTCTCCGGGGAGCCAGGAGAACTCCCAGCTCGTCCCGTTGTCCGCGGACACCGCGCCGAAGGCCCGCCGGCCGTCCTCCGTGCTGGCCGTGCCGGCCGCGACGATGTCCCCGCCGTACAGGACCACGTGCCGCAGCCCCGCCGACGTCGCCCCCGGGGGCAGGACCGGCTTGCGCGCGTTCCAGTTGACCCCGTCGGCCGAAACCCAGACCACGCCGGTCTCGCGCTCGGCCGTGCCGGCGCCGCCGACGGCCACGTATCCGGACGAGGTCGCCGAGACGTCGTGCAGCCGTACGCCCGTACCGCCCGCGGGCAGCCTGGCCGCCCTGGAGTAGCGCTTGAGGTCGGCGGAGAACCACAGGACGGGCACGGTGGCGGCGGGGCCGCGGTCCTCACCCGCCATGACGTAACCGGAAGGGCCCGCCGCCACCGCGTGCGGGGCGAGGAAGTCGTGGTCGCCGGCCGGGGCGAGGGAACCCAGCACCGCGACCCTGCGCCAGTTCTCGCCGTCTGCGGAGGTGACCAGCAGCGGTTCGGTGGAGGAGGCGTCGGTCATCGTGCTGCCCGCGGCCAGCCAGCCCCGCCTGCCGTGCGCGACGTCGGCGAGTGCCTGCCGCCTCGGGCCGCCGAGGAGCTGCGCCGGGCCGCCCGCCTGCCAGCTCTGGCCGCCGGGGCTGCTCCAGATCCCGGCGTCGCCCGAGACGGCACCCACCGCGACGAACCTGCCGTCGCCCGCGGCCACCCTGGCCGTCTCGCGGGCGGCTCTGGCCAGGCCCTCGATCCCGCCCAGGGAGACCGGCCTCGGTTCTCCGCCCTTGGGCGCGGTGATGAGAACCACCCTGTTGTCCACGTCGGCGGGGGGGGGGGGGGGGGCCCCCCCCCCCCCCCCCCGGGGGGGGGGGGGGGGGCGGGCCCCCCCCCGCCCCGGGGCCCCCCGCGGGCGGGGGGGGGGGGGCGGAGGGG
>NZ_JBFAOJ010000032.1:0-82481 GCF_040675205.1 Streptosporangium sp. NPDC049644
TGGCCACCACCGAAACCGAGGCCACCCCGTGCAGGACCTCGACGTCGCCGAACGACTTCCGGATGCCGCGCACGCCGAGGAAGGGATGTTCCGTCACGTGTGCTCTCCGAATCAGCAGGCGTACTGCGGGTAGTACTGCTTGACGTTGTCCTTGGTCACCACGGCGTGCGGCACGAGCAACTGCTCGGGCACCTTCTCGCCCTTGATGGCCTTGATCAGATAGGGGACGAGGATCTCGCCGTAGCGCTCGGGGAAGTAGGCGACACTGCCGATCCAGTTGGGGTGCTGGTAGATCACGCAGTTGGCCGGGTTCAGGTTCTGCACGCCGAGGTAGAGGTCGTCCGTGCGGTTCTGTGCGCGCGCGGCGGCCAGAGCCCCCAGGATGCCGTCCTCGTTGATCCCGACGACGATGATCCGCTTCTGCCCGGGGAGCGCGGTGAGGGTGTCGGTCATCAGCTTCTGGGCGATGTCGCCTCCCGCACCGCCGGTGTCGAGCTTGCGCAGGTTGCGCACCTCGCCGCAGACGCTCGCGAAGCCCTCGCGGACGCCGCCCATGCGCTGCTCGTTGACCGCGCCGACCTGCAGTGCCTCAAGGGAGATGAAGGCGTCGTACTCGCAGTTGAACTTCTCCTTGAAGTACTTGCCCACCTCGTAGCCGGCGAGTTGGCCGGCGTAGGCGTTCGCGGCGCCCATGAAGGCGGTCTGGCAGGGTTTCTGCTCGATGTCCACGGACAGGACCGGAACCTGGGGGCCGGCCGCGCAGATGCGGGGGGAGGCGTTGGTGTCGGCCTGGAAGGTGATCAGGCCCTTCGCGCCGCGGGTCTTGAACAGCTTGGCGCAGTCGAGCGCCTTGGCCGCGTCGAGTTTGGAGTCGCAGGTGATCAGTTCCGCTCCGGCGAGCTTGGCCTGCGCCTCCACCCCCTTCTGGACGTCCTGCGGGAAGCCGGAGGCGAGCGAGAGCTGGGTGAAGCCGATGGTCAGCCCCTCGCCGCTGCCGGGCTCCGCCTGCTCGAACTCGACCACGCCCTCAGGGGCCTTGGGCGGCTCGGCGGTCACCTGCCCGCCGCCGGTGCTCGCCGACGTGCCCGCCGCCGGGGCCTCAGCCGTCGTCGGCGTCCCGCTCCCGCACGCGAGCGCGCCGGTGAGGACCAGGACCGCCGCGGCGGTGGCGCGGCCCGCCCGCTGCCATGAACCCTTCACAACTACCTCCTCAAGACGGCGGGATCTTTATGAAACGTTTCAACCGTCTGGCAGTGGAGGCTAGGTTTGTAACAGAAGATGCGTCAAGAGTTACCAGCAAGTTTCCAGGTCACGAAGGTGTTTCGATCCTTAATGTTGCCTCTGGGCGATTATTACGTTTCAATCGGTCCGTCCCGCGCTGTAGTACGCTGCGCTCGGACAGGCTGCGGCGACGCCTGTTCGATCCGGAGACGCGCATCTGTTTCACGCTGCGAGGGGCCATGGCGATAGCGAGCATCAAGGAGGTCGCGCAGCTGGCCAGCGTCTCGGTGGGCACGGTCAGCAACGTGCTCAACCGGCCGGAGGCGGTGTCTCCGGCCACCCGCGAGCGGGTCCTCAGCGCGATGTCGGAGCTCGGATTCGTCCGCAACGAGTCGGCGCGGGCTCTGCGCTCCGGGCGCACCCGCACGATGGGCCTCGTCGTGCTCGACGTGACCAACCCCTTCTTCACCGATGTCGCCAAGGGCGTCGAGGGCGCGGCCGACGCCAGCGGCATGATCGTCACGCTGTGCAACAGCGACCAGGACGGCCCGAGGGAGCGCCGCTACCTCGACCATCTGGAGGAGCAGCGCGTCCAGGGGATCCTCATCACCCCGGTCGAGGCCCGCAACCCCCACCTGGAACAGATCATCGACAGAGGCACCCCCGTCGTGCTGCTCGACTGCCGGACCACCAAGAGGAACCGCTGCTCGGTGGCCGTCGACGACGTGCTCGGCGGGCGCCTGGCGGCCGAGCACCTTCTCGCGCAGGGCCACCGTCGCATCGCCTTCGCCGGAGGGCCGATGACGATAAGCCAGGTGACCGACAGGCGTCGCGGGGCTGCCGCCGCCGTGACCGAGGCCGAGGTGGGGGCCTCCCTGACGCTCATCGAGACACCGTCGCTGAGCTTCGCCTCCGGCAGGCACGCGGGGGAGCAGTTGCTGGAGACGGACCCGTCGCGGCGCCCGACCGCGGTCTTCTGCGCCAACGACCTGCTGGCCCTCGGCCTGCTGCAGGAACTGTCCGCGCGGGGCCTGCGCGTTCCCGACGACATCGCGCTCGTCGGGTACGACGACATCGACTACGCCGCCGCGGCCGCCGTCCCGCTGTCCTCGGTCCGCCAGCCCCGCGAGGAACTGGGGAAGGTCGCCGCACAGCTTCTGCTGGAGGAGATCGACGAGCGCGACAGCCACCGCCACCGCCACGTGGTCTTCGAGCCCGAGTTCGTGGTCCGCGAGTCGAGCGTGCGCGCCTGAGGACGTTCCGGCCCTCGGTGCCGGGGCCCGCCGGAAGGAACGCCCCCGGCCGCGGTGGCAGTGAAGCCTTGTGACCGGGCCCCGGCGGGGCCCGGTCACGCTCAGGGATCGCCGTCCCGGACCGGTGCGATCGGCTCGGCTGGGTGGGGGTGCGGGCCGAACGGGCCGGCCCGGTACCGATTCGGCTCCGTGCCAGGTCCGGGTCAGGTGGCAGACCTGGCACGGGCTGGATCAGACCGCGATCCGGCCGGCGCCGGCGCCGCCGGTCACGATCGACTTGACGCTGGAGGCGGTGTCGAGCGAGTAGGAGTAGGGGATGGAGGCGACGCTGCCGCCCGCGTCCCCGGCACCGGAGTTGACGAAGTGGTTGTTGCGGGCGACCAGGTTGGCGGCGGGAGAGGAGCCCTCGCCGCGGTGGTAGGGGTCGGGGGTGTTCTCGAAGTAGTTGCCCTCGACCAGGACGCCGGCGTTCTTCGTGGACGCCACGCCGTAGCCGCCGCCGCTGCCGACGTTGCCGTAGTAGTTGTTGTAGACGTGCACCGGGTTGCCGAAGCGGACCCGCGGGTGGCGCTGGTTGGTGCCGTCGAACCAGTTGTGGTGGTAGGTGACGCGCAGCTTGCCGGTGTCCTCACTGGCGTTGCCGTCGTCGTGGCCGAGCAGCATGGTCTTGTCGTGGCTGGAGACCCGGTTCCAGGAGATCGTGACGTAGTCGCTGGCGCGCTTGACGTCCACGGCTCCGTCGTAGCCGTTGCTGAAGGAGTTGTGGTCGATCCAGACCCGGGTGGAGTACTGGACCTGGATGCCGTCGTCGTTCCAGTTGCGGAAGGTCAGGTTGCGGACGATGACGTTGGACGCCTCGGAGATGTTGAGACCGCAGCCGGAGATGACGGCGCCGGAGTTGCCGAGGACCGTCTTGTTGGAGGTGACCTTGAGCATCCCGGAGCAGGAGATCGTGCCCGACACCCGGATGACCGCCGCGCCGCTCGCCGAGAGCGCGCCGGCCAGCGCGGAGGCGCTGCTGACCGTGGTCGCCGGGGTGTTGCCGCCGCCGGTGGTGCCGCCGCCCTGGGTCGCCCAGCCGACCAGGCCGGTCTGGCCGCTCGGGGGAGGCGTCGTGGTGGGGGTGACGGTCGGCGTCGGGTTCGAGCCGCCTGCGGGGACGAGCCGCCACTGCTTGGTCGCCACCGAGTCGCAGGAGTTCTGCTGTACGAGGGCGCCGGAGGAGGTGGAGTTGTCGGCGGTGTTGAGGCACTTGCCGCCGTTGGCGTTCACCACCCGGTAGTTCGACCCCGACTCGGTCAGGTTCCAGGTCTGGGAGGACGCGCCCGAGCAGCTCTCCTGCTGGACGGCCTTGCCCGCGGAGGTGCTGGCGTCCTTGACGCCCGCGCACTTGCCGCTGTGCGTGGCCTTGAGCTGGGTGCTGCCCCCGGACACGGCCCAGGCCTGCCCGGCGCCGCCGCAGCCGCTCTGGGTGAGCTGGACGCCGTCGGACGAGCCACCGCCTGGAACGGTCAGGCAGAGGCCACTGCCGTTGTTCACCAGAGTGTAGTTTCCCGCGGCGGGAGCGGCGGCCGCGGCGGCGGAGACGCCCGCCACCGTTCCCGACAGGGCGAGGGCCGCGGCGGCGATGACCGCACCGGCCGTCTTTCCGTTGAATCTGTACAGCACGGTTGAGCTCCTTGCTGGTCCGGCAGACCGGTGCGGCCTGCGTTTCGGAGTCCCCCCAGCGAGCACTCGCCGTTCACACATGCGATCCACGGACATGTGAGCGAACAATCCACAAGCTAGGTAAGCGCTTTCCTGCTGTCAACCCGCCTGTGGAACTTTCATGACTTCCGCTGTTGCCGTGCCGTTCGTCATCACGTTCCGTGACCGGCGGCTGCGTGCCGGGCGGAGGAGATGACGGCGTCCGGATCGGGACTCGGAGACACCTGGAACGGAATCAGGAGCCAGCGCGGTTCCCGCCGGTCGTGTAGCCGCTTGTGCCGGGGCCCTTGAAGTCCGGCACGCCGTTCTCGCGGACACCGGGCCGGGCCGACCGGGATCCTCGCCCACAGAGGACGGCCTGGCCCGTGGGCGCGTAGAACCGCTCCGGGGTGTCGGCCGGTGGGCTTCAGGGTGCGCAGGACCTCAGGATCGTCCGCATGTCGCGGGGCAGAACCTGACCTCCGGGTAGCGCGATGACGGCTTGTCCAGGAGGGGCTGTCGCCGCGACCTCAGGTGCTGGTCGAGGAAAGCGGCCACGTACGTGCGGGTGAGCTCCGCGGCGCGCGCCGCGGGCAGAACGCCGGCGGTGGGCGTGATGCCGAGGGAGCCGGCCATCAGCGGGGCGTCGGTGAAGGACCGGTGTTCCGAGCCCGTCAGCACGAGCCAGCGCTTCCACCCGGTCAGCAGCTTCCAGTCGCGGTCCCATGAGGTGTCGCGGCCGCCGGGGAGGTGCTGCGCCGAGCCCAGGAACATGAACGGCCGGGTGAACCCGCTCCTGGGGATCCGGGCGTAGGTGGTGCCGTCCATGTCGACTCCGGCGCGCACCCGGGGATCCTTCACCATGGCAGCCATGGCGCCGGCCCCGCCGATCGACTGGCCCACCATCGCGATCCTGGACCGGTCGATCACATCGGAACCCTCCCACTTCGACGGCAGCTCGTCGAGCACGAACGAGACGTCGGCCGCCCGGCCCGCGACCACCCCCGTGCCGAAGCCCGCGTCCGTGTCGCTGTCACAGGCGAGGCATTCGGCGACCCGCCCGCCGGGCAGAGTGGTGGCGTAGCTCTCGTAGGTGTGGTCGATACCGGCCACGACGTACCCTCGGCTGGCCAGTTCCTCGGCCAGGGAGGTGAGCGTGCTCATCGGATTGGTGAAGCCGGGGGAGAGCACCACCAGCGGAAGCCTCCGCCCCGCGGGTTCGGCGCCTTTGACGGCGTTCGTGCGCGTCCCGCTGAGCGTGTCGTTCGGCACGCCCCCGATCCCCAGGTGCCTCAGGGCGAGCTCCGATTCCTTCGGCGTCATGTACGGAGCCCGCTGCCCGTTTCGCTGCTTGGTCGGATACCACAGGGTGACCTTGAGCTCGCGCGCATCGGCGTCGAGGTTCCAGGGATCGGGGCGGGAGGTGTCCTTCAGATACAGGGCGGTGGTGCCGACCGGGTGGGCGCCGGTGGGGGCGGGCAGGGTGGCGGGGCCGGTGGGCGTGGGCGACGGGGCGGCGGAGCGGGGCGGCGTGGGCGCGGAGCAGGCGGACGCGGCCAGGACGACCAGTCCCGCGGCGACTGCCAGGGTCTGTCTCATCGAGAGGTCCATTCACTTGTGCAGCAGGGCAACGGCCTTGGCCAGGGCGGGGTCGCGCCCGGCGGCCGCGTCCTTCGGGGTCAGGGGCACGTGGTGGTCGGGCGGTACGCCGACCCGGTCGATCACCTCGCGATGGGGCCCCAGGTGGTGCCTGGCGGGGAAGCCCAGCGTGGTGTTGTCGCCGAGCAGGTACCTCTGCGCCGGCCCGGAGATGACCCCGGCCGTCCTGGTGCCGACCAGCCGGCCGAGGCGCAGGTCCTTGACCGCGGAGCTGAAGTGCTCGCACGCCGAGGCGCAGCTGCGGTCGGTGAGCACCGTCAGCGGCAGATCGAGCAGCTCGACGGTGTCGTCGGTCCACAAGGTCTCGCATCTGGCGTCCACGGTGCACAGGTAGGCGGTGGCCTTTCCATGGGTGAACGCGCTCACCAGCCGGGTCGCCTCCGTGGGGCTGCCGCCGCCGTTGCCGCGCAGGTCCAGCACCACGCCGGTGAGCGTCCGGCCGGTGCGCAGCCTGGAGATCGCCTTGAAGACCCTGTCCGCGGAGTCGGGAGCGAACCCGCGCAACCGTACATAGGCGATGCTGTCGTCCAGCAGCTTCGACTGCACCGTTTGCAGGGCGGCAGGATCCCGCTGGTAGAGGCCGGGCTTGAGCGTCGTGCTCCAGCGGCGGCCGGTGCTCTGTCGTAGCAGCCGCAGCCGCACCGGACGCGCGTCGGGGTACTCGGGGTAGAGGACGGCGATCGCGGGGGTGGCCTCGCCGTCGACGAAGGGCGCCGATCCGTTGATCGATTCGATGACGTCGCCCGGGCGCAGTCCGGCGGCCCGCGCCGCGCCACCCTGCACGGTGGTGACGAACAGCGGAGGGAGGGCGACGCCGGGGTCGCCGCCCACCTGCGGGCCGTTGACGTTCGCCTGGAAACCCAGGCCGTAGCCGTCACCGTCGTAGTGGTCCGGCGGCCGTTCGACGTCGTGTGCCCAGCGGGCGTGGTTGTCGCCGAGGGCGGCCACGATGGCCTCAAGGGTGCCGACGGCCAGCTTGTCGCGCAGGTCGGGAACCCGATCGGTGATCTTGCGGTAGACGGCTTCGAAAGCGGTCCAGTCGGCTTTCCGGTCACCCGTCAGCGCCGGCATGCCCGCCTCGGGCAGGTCGCGCCCGTTGCGGTTGAGCTCCTGCGTCAGGGCGACGAATCCGGCGGTCAGCAACGAGCGGGCGTCCAGCGTGGCGCCGCTGTAGTAGTTGCCGAGGATGCAGAAGTACGCCTGCTCGATGACGTCGATCGTGGTGGCCGTCTCCGCCCCTGGAGCTCCCCGGGGTGCCGCGCAGACCGTACCGGCTGCCCTGCTCGCCTCGCTGCGCGGCGGCGCCGGCGCCGTGCAGGCCGCTGCCAGGAGGAGGGCGAGCCCGGCGGCCGCGGTCCTGATGACGGTCATGACAGGCGCCTGCGGATCCACCAGAAGCAGAACCAGGTGAGGCCGAGGGTGAGCAGGGCGTAGATTCCGGTCTCGGTCCACTGGAAGGGCCAGAAGCGCTCAAGGGGCTGGTAGGTCGCCTGCTGCCGGTAGCCGAGCCGGTTGATCTCGACTATGCAGCCGTCCCCGCCGCCCGCCGACGGTGCGCAGGGGCCCGACGTGGTGGAGATCGGGACGGCGCCTTCGCCGCCGGTGCCGAGCGTACGTCCGGACGGATCGACCAGGCCGGCGGACAGGACCCAGGCGCCCGCGTGGCCGGGAACGGCCGACCTCAGTTGAATCTCCACATATCCGCCTCGGTCCCGGTTCACGCCGATGCCGTTCACGTTCGTCTTGCCGAGCTCGAAGGTCGAGGTGATCGGGGGCATCAGGTGGGGCCGGACCAGCAGCGGCATGGCGAGCTGGATCGCGGCGAAGACGGCCAGGGTGAGGGCCATGGCGGGCAGCGTGCGGCGCACCAGCATGCCCACGGTCACGCCGAGGACGAAGGTGAAGGCCGCGTACCCCATCGGGGCGATGCCGCGCGCGCCGAACACCAGGGGAGCCATCAGGGCCAGGTTCTCAGCGGCTGATCTGTCCAGAGGGTCGGACCACCAGGTCACCATGAGGCCGCACAGGCCGGCGACGGCCACCGCGGTCAAGCCCGTGAGCCCGAGCTTGACCGCCAGCCAGCGGCTGCGGGTGATGCTCTGGTTCCACACCATCAGGTGCGTGCCCGCCTCCAGCTCACGGGTGATCAACGGTGCTCCCCAGAAGAGCCCGGCGAGGGCGGGCAGAAGCAGCACGACGAGGGTCAGGGCCGTGAACGAGGTCTCGTGCCCGCCGAAGAAGTGGTCGTAGAAGCGGTCGCAGGTGTTGTCCTGGGTGCAGGCCGCGATCCCGGCGGAGTAGTCGGAGACCAAGCCGGGGCCGGTCAGGGCCAGGGCGGTGGCGAGGATGACAAGCAGGGCGGCCGTCGTCGCGGCCGAGCCGCGGAACTGGCGCCAGGTCAGCCAGATCATCGCCGCACCTCCAGGGCGACTCGCCGGTCCGTGGTGCGCTTGTCCATGTAGGCCAGGACGAGGTCTTCCAGGCCGAGCCGGCTGACCGTCCAGGCGGGATCGTGGATCGGGGCGTCGGTACGGACCACGAACGTGCTCTGCCGCTCGGTGTGACGCGCGGAGATCACGTGCTGGTCGGCGGGCAGCCGACCGGGATCGCGGCGCGGGCCGGTGAGCCGGTGATGCGTGGCCAGCAGCCTGTCGACCTCCCCGGCCACCTGCACGCGCGAGTCGACGAGCACGATCAGGAAGTCGCAGACCCGTTCCAGGTCGGAGACCAGGTGGGAGGAGAGCACCACGCTGAACTCATGCTCGACGGTGGCCTCCATCAGCCCCTGCAGGAACTCGCGGCGGGCCAGCGGGTCGAGCGAGGCCACGGGCTCGTCCAGGATCAGCAGCTCGGGCCGCTTGGCCAGACCCAGGGTGAGGGCGAGCTGAGCGCGCTGGCCGCCCGACAGCCTGCCGGCTCGCTGGGTGGGGACGAGACCGAGTCGCGCAACGCGTTCCCGCGCCCCGGTGGCGTCCCAGCGGGGGTTGAGCCGTGCTCCTAACCGCAGGTGATCGGCGACGGTCAGTCCCGCGTAGACGGGGGTGTCCTGGGCGACGAACCCGACCTTGGCCAGTTGCGCGGGGCCGCCGGCGGGCCGGCCGCCGAGCACGGTGATGCCGCCCGCCGTCGGTTCGAGCTGGCCGCTGGCCAGCTTCAGCAGCGTGGTCTTGCCGGCTCCGTTGGGGCCCACCAGCCCGATGACGTGGCCCGCCGGGATGTCGATGGTGCACTCGCGCAGCGCCCAGCGCCTGCCGTATTTCCTGCCCAGTCCCTGGGCCTGTAGGACGGCGTTCACGCTATGTCCTCCTGAGCGGTGGTCCGAAAGGTGGTCATGAAGAGGGCCTCGATGCTTTCCTCGTCGAGGCCGGCCCGGCGGGCCTTGGCCAGCCAGCGCTGCAGTTCCAGGCGCAGCGGGCCGTGCGCGGCCAGCGAGGTGTCGGCGAGCGTCGCCGTCACGAACGTCCCCACCCCTGGCCGGGCGGCGACCAGGCCCTCGTGCTCGAGTTCCCGGTAGGCCTTGAGCACGGTGTTGGCGTTGATCGCCAGTTGCGCCACGGCCTCCTTGACGGTCGGCAGCTGGTCGCCTTCGCGCAGCAGGCCCAGCCGTAGCGCATGCCGTACTTGCTGGACCAGCTGCAGGTACGGCGAAACACCCGACCTGCCGTCCAGATGGAACTCGATCACTGGCTGCTCCATTTATCTAGCTTCCTAGTACTTTAGACTTCTACATGTTAAGGGATCATAAGGATCACTGTCCCGGTATCGCCCGGCAGCCGAAGCGGCCCATCGCTCCTCGGTCCGACCGCGGCCCTACGCCGGGGGCGGATCCTTCTCCTGCCTCGCCGAACGACCGCCGCGGTGAATACCGGATTCACTGCGGCAAGATCGTGATCGCGGCCGTGCTGACCTGGACCGCCTTCCTCGGTGGCCGAGGTCGAGGTGTACGCGCCTACCGCGGCGGAGCAGAGGGCTGGAAATGACGAGCGCGGGCACCGCCGACGTGATCCCCCTCGGCCAGGATCGCTCCGAGGCGTACGGCGACGCGGTCGAGGTCTGTCCGCGCCCGGCCGGGATCGGCGAGGCACCCAAGCGGATCCATCGCATCTCGACGACGTGGGCCTTGCTCGCCTGCGCGGCGGGACGCTTCTCTGGCCGCGGCGTCGTCACCGGTCATCGCGCGGGCGGGGGCCTAGTCGACCTCGGCGCTGCCGTTGACGCGGAGCTTGCGGCGGGCGCGCTCGTAGAAGCTCGTGGTGCCGAGCCGGACCACCCACGCGGCGGCGCGCACCGCGGTGACGGTGAGCTCGTCCCCCGGCGACAGGTGCCCGCCCACCGCGCCGTCCACCTCCAGGGCCAGCCGGCCGCTCGCCGGCAGCAGACCGAGCACGACCCGCTCGTCCGCCGACAGCACGAGGGCCCGGTTGAACGACGAGTGCGCCGCGGCCGGGACCACGAGGAAGCCCTCGACCGTCGGTGAGACGATGGGGCCGCCCGCGGAGAAGCTGTAGGCGGTCGACCCGGTGGGGGTCGCGACGATCACCGCGTCGGCCGCGTAACGCACGAAGGGGTGCCCCTCCACGGCGATCGACATCGCGGACAGTCCGTGGCCCGGTATCCGCACCAGGGCGATGTCGTTGAACGCGGTCACCGAGGTGCCGTCGGGCAGGGTGGCCCGCACCGCCATCCGGGGTTCGACCGTGTAGGCGTGGTCGTCGATGGCCGACAGCGCGAAGGGCAGCTCGTCGACGTCGATCTCGGCGAGGAACCCCAGCTTGCCGAGGTTGACGCCGAGGATCGGAGTCCGCCGCCCCGAGATGAGCCGCATGGTGCGCAGCATCGTGCCGTCGCCGCCGAGGCTGACGAGCAGGTCGGCGCGGTCGACCAGGGTGGCGCCGTCGACGGCCACCGCGCTGCAGTCGATGCGCCCGACCTCCTCGGGCAGCCCGAGCACCGTGACGCTGCGGGCGCGGGCCCACTCCACGATCGTGTCGATGGCCACCTTCGAATCGCGCTGCGGGTGCAGCACCAGTCCCACGGTCTTGACCATCCCCATGGCTCACACTGTACGGCGATTCGCGGCCTGTCCCGCGCGGTGAAAACCCTGGCGCGCCGCCCGCGGCTCGCCGGTGCCCGGCGGGAACGGACCGGTTTCCAAACTGAACACACAGTGAAATGCCAGGAAAGATGGGTAGCCTGCCTGGGCATGAAGTGGCAGCGTAAGGCCAACGACGCCCTTGTCAGGCTCACCGGATTCCAGATTAACCGGGTAGGGAAAAACGGTTCGTCGGCGGACGTGAGGGCCCCTGTCGCGGAGGAGCCGTTCGGCCCGCCCGCCGACCCGAAGATCGACCGGCTGCTGGTGGCGCCGGTCTTCGTCCTCTCGCCGGTGAGGTCCGGCTCCACGCTGCTGAGGGCGATGCTCAACGCCCACTCCATGCTGCACGCCCCGCACGAGCCGCACGTGCGGAGGCTGAGGGTGGAGTTCGGCACCTCGCTGGCGGAGCGGGCGATGAAGGCCCTCGGCCACGACCGGGCCGACCTGGAACACCTGCTGTGGGATCGGGTGCTCCACCGCGAGCTGGTCAGGAGCGGCAAGACGTTCTTCGTGGACAAGACGCCGGCCAACGCCTTCGCCTACCGGCGCGTCGCCGCGTGCTGGCCGGATGCCAGGTTCGTCTTCCTGCTGCGCCACCCGGCGTCCATCGCCAGGTCGTGGTACGAGGCGGGGGCGGGCAGGCGGACGCCGGAGGAGGCGGCACTCGACGCCCTGCGTTACATGAAGGCGGTGCAGCGGGCGCGGGGGGCACTCAGCGGGTGCACCGTGCGCTACGAGGACCTGACCGCCGACCCCGAGGCCGAGGCACGCCGCGTCTGCGACTTCCTGGACGTTCCCTGGGAGCCGGAGATGCTGGCCTACGGCGAGCAGGCCGTGCTGGAGAAGGGGCTCGGCGACTGGAAGGACAAGATCCGGTCCGGGCGTGTGCAGCCCGGGCGCGACCTGCCGGGGCCGGAGGAGATACCCGACTCGCTCCGGCCGATGTGCGAGAGCTGGGGATATCTGCCGTCTGTCACGGATTCCACATGACGGCGCCGGAGACCACGAGGATCCGCTACCTGCTGCTGCACGCGTACGGCATGGGCGGGACGATCCGCACGGTGATCAACCAGGCGAACGCGATGGCCGCGGCCGGCCACGAGGTCGAGATCGTCAGCGTGGTACGGCGGAGGGAGAGACCCCAGTTCGAGATCGACCCGCGCATCCGTCTTCTGACGTTGTCGGACCAGCGTGAGGGCAGGCCCGTCGATTCCACGGGGCGGCGGGTGTGGCGGTGGATCCGGGGCAGGATCGTGCCCGCCGGCGAGTTCGCGGCCTCCTACTTCACCGAACGCGTGGAGCGGGCCGTCATCGACTACGTCTCCGCGCTCACCGACGGCGTCCTGGTGACCACCCGCCCCGCCCTGAACCTCATCTCGGCCCGCCGTGCTCCTGCCGGCATCGTCAAGGTCGGGCAGGAGCACATGAACCTGGCCACCCACTCCGAGGCGGTCCGCTCGGAGATCGGCCGCCACTACGGCAGGCTGGACGCGGTGGTCGTGCTCACCGAGACCGACAGGAGGGAGTACCAGGCGCTCCTGCCCACCACGCGCGTCGAGCGCATCCCCAACGCGGTCGGCTCCGTGCGCCGGACACCCTCCAGGAAAGACGACAGGCTCGTGGTCGCAGCCGGCCGACTGGTCGCGCAGAAGGGCTTCGACCTGCTGATCCCCGCGTTCCGGCAGGTTGTGGACCGTCACCCGGACTGGCGGCTGCGCATCTACGGCACCGGCAAGAAGAAGGGGCAGCTGCGCGCGCTCCTGAAGGAGTACCGGCTGGGTGACAACGTCACCCTGATGGGACGGACCGACCGCCTCGACGAGGAACTGGCCAGGGCCTCCTTCTACGTCCTCAGCTCGCGGTTCGAGGGGTTGCCGATGGTGATGATCGAGGCGATGACCCACGGGCTGCCCGTCGTGGCCTTCGACTGCCCGACCGGCCCGGCCGACGTGCTCACCCCCGAGGTCGACGGGCTGCTCGTCCCCTCCCGCGACGTCGACGCGCTGGCGGCGGCGATGATCCGGCTCATCGAGGACCGGGAGCTGCGGCGGCGGATGGGAGCGGCCGCGGCCGTCGCCGCGCACGACTACACCCCCGAAGTGGTCATGCCGCTCTGGGAGAAACTGTTCGCCGAACTGCTGGACCAAGGGCCGGAGCAGTCGCGCTGACCCGATTTGCTGGCTTCTGCTGAATTTATGAAAAAACCAGCCTTTAATGCCTTCCGCAGCCCTGCTGTGAGGGCGCCCGCAGGATGAAGGCGACTGTTGGTCGGTGGCGCTTCTTGGCGTTCTCCCTGTTCTGTTGGTAAGTGACGGATGCGCGCCCGAGGTGGGAAACATCGGCCGGCCGGCGGCCGGGGGAATCGAGGCGGATCCGCGGCCTGCCGGGACTCCGGTGCGGGCCGGGGGCGAAGAATAAGACATTCAATATTTTTCGGGCATTTGACGATGGAGTCTTTGTTCATTGTCGGCTCGATCGTATTCAATGCTTGACAATATATTTAAGGGCGACCCAAAATTGGGGCGTCCATGATGGCGGGTCGAATTCGGATCCGCGCGTCGGGAGGTCAGCATTTTGCCGTTTCTGTTGCGGTTGACTGACGTTTCCTCCTGATTGATTCATGTCTTCGCTTCCCCCGTTGGTACGAGCACGGATCGGTGGTGTGTGTTGTGACGGAGTTCGAGGCTGGCCGGTCGCAGCTGAGTCTGAGTACGGACGCCGCGCGTAACCTGGCGACGACGACCAAGTCGACTCCCCAGATGCAGGAGATCACCTCGCGGTGGCTGCTGCGGATGCTTCCCTGGACGCAGGTGTCGGGCGGCACCTACCGCGTCAACCGGAGGCTGACCTACACGATCGGCGACGGGCGGGTGAGCTTCACCAACGCCGGATCGCAGGTGGCGGTCATCCCCGCCGAGCTGTGCGAGCTGCCCCTGCTGCGCGGGTTCGACGACTCCGACACCCTCGACGCGCTGGCGGGCCGGTTCGTCCAGCGGGAGTTCCGGGCCGGCGACGTGCTCGCCGAGTCGGGGCAGCCGGCCGACGAGGTGGTGCTCATCGCGCACGGGAAGGTCAACAAGGTCGGCACCGGGCCGTACGGCGACGAGATCGTGCTGACGGTGCTGGCCGCGGGTGACCACTTCGGCGACGAGACGCTGGTCAGCACGGACGGCGAGTGGCCGTTCAGCGCGAGGGCGGTCACCAGCGGTACGGCGATGGTCCTGCCCCGGCACGCGTTCCTGGAGCTGGCCGAGCGTTCCGAGGAGCTCCAGGCCCACCTGCGGCGGCGGGAGACCGCCACCAGCGGGCCGCAGAACAAGTACGGCGAGGCCGCCGTCGAGGTGGCCGCCGGGCACGCCGGAGAGGCCGACCTGCCGGGCACGTTCGTCGACTACGAGCTCAGCCCGCGCGAGTACCAGCTGAGCGTCGCGCAGACGGTCCTGCGGGTGCACAGCCGGGTGGCCGACCTCTACAACGACCCGATGGACCAGGTCGAGCAGCAGCTCCGGCTGACGATCGAGGTGCTGCGCGAGCGGCAGGAGCACGAGCTGATCAACAACCGCGAGTTCGGGCTGCTGCACAACGCCGACCTCAAGCAGCGGATTCACACCCGCAGCGGGCCGCCCACCCCCGACGACCTCGACGAACTGCTCAGCCGCCGCCGGAGCACGAGCTTCTTCCTGGCACACCCGCACGCCATCGCCGCCTTCGGCCGCGAGTGCAACGCGCGCGGGCTCTACCCGCAGGGCGTCGACGTCGGCGGTAGCGGGGTGCCCGCCTGGCGTGGCGTCCCCATCTTCTCCTGCAGCAAGATCCCCATCACCGACACCCGCACCACGTCGATCCTGGCCCTGCGCGTCGGCGAGGACAACCAGGGCGTCATCGGCCTGCACCAGACCGGCATCCCCGACGAGTACCAGCCCAGCCTGTCGGTCCGGTTCATGGGCATCAGCGAGAAGGCGATCATCTCCTACCTGGTCAGCGCCTACTACTCCGCGGCCGTTCTGGTGCCCGATGCGCTCGGCATCCTGGAAGACGTCGAGATCGGTCACTGAGACCGGGGTCCCCGATCCTGGCGGACGCGTTCTCCCCGGGCCCGCCCGGGCCCGGCACCTCGGCCGTTCTGGCCGCATCGCTTGTTGGAACGGCCGAGTGAGGAAAGCAGGCATGACGACCACTGAGATGAGGACGGACGGGCGGTCCGCGGACGAGGTGCTGACCTGGAGCCGGAACATGGTCGAGGCGACCCTGCGTCCGGCGATCGACACGCTGTCGGCCCCGATGAGGCGCATCGCCGGTTATCACTTCGGCTGGTGGGACGAGCGGGGCCGGCCGTCCGCGGCCGGCGGGGGCAAGGCGCTCCGTCCCGCGCTGGCCCTGCTGTCGGCCGAGGCCGTCGGGGGTGCCGCGGCCCTGGCGCTTCGACCGGCGGCGGCGGTCGAGCTGGTGCACGACTTCTCCCTGCTGCACGACGACGTGATGGACGGTGACCGGACCCGCCGCCACCGTCCCACCGCCTGGGCCGTCTTCGGGATCAGCCCGGCCATCCTGGCCGGTGACGCGCTGCTGACGCTGGCCTTCGGCGTGCTCGCGACCGGCGGGCACGCGATCACCGCCGAGGCGACACGGGTCTTCGGCACCGCGGTCCAGGAACTGCTTGAGGGGCAGAGCGCGGACGTCGCGTTCGAGGGACGTCACGATGTCGGGCCGGCCGAGTGCCTGGGCATGGCGGCCGGCAAGACCGGCGCCCTGCTGGGGTGCGCCTGCGGGCTCGGCGCCCTGTTCGGGGGTGGCGGCCCGGAGCAGGTCGAGCACCTCACCGCCTTCGGCAGGGACCTGGGGCTGGCGTTCCAGCTCGTCGACGACCTGCTGGGCATCTGGGGAGATCCCGAGGTGACGGGCAAGCCGGCCCACTCGGATCTGCGCAGCCGGAAGAAGTCCATTCCGGTCGTCGCCGCCCTGACCTCGGGCACCCCCGCCGGGCATGAGCTGGCCGGTCTCTACCACCGGGAGCGGCCGCTCTCCGACGCCGACCTGGTCCGCGCGGCCGAGCTCGTCGAGACCGCGGGAGGGCGGGCCTGGACCCAGCGGGAGGCCGATGAGCTGCTCGCGCGGGCCCTGCGTCACCTGGGATCCGCGGGCGCGCTGCCCCGGCCCGCCGCCGAACTGGCCGCACTCGCCCGTCTCGTCACCCGCCGCGACCGCTGACCGGGACCATCACAGGTTCACGTCGTCTGCCACGACCGTGCCGGAGCCGTTCCACGGTCCCGGCACGGTCGTGGCCGGGCCGGACGCGGGGCACCCGCGTCCGGATGGCCCCTGACGGCGCCCGGGGCTCAGACGAAGGCGCCGATACCGGTGATCGCCCGCCCCACGATCAGGCTGTTGATCTCGCGTGTCCCCTCGTACGAGTAGATCGCCTCGGAGTCGGCCACGAACCGGCCGACGTCGTAGTCGAGGACGATGCCGTTGCCGCCCAGGATCTCCCGTGCCCATCCCACGGCCTCGCGCATCCGTGCCGTGCAGAACGCCTTGGCCATGGCCGAGTGCTCGTCCTTGTAGACGCCCGCGTCCTGAAGTTGTGCCAGCCGCACCACCATGCCCAGCGAGCAGGTGACGTTGCCGAGCATCCGCACGAGCAGGTCCTGTACGAGCTGGAACCCCGCGATCGGCCGTCCGAACTGCTCACGTGTCTTGGCGTACTCCAGTGCGAGCTCGTAGGCGCCCATCATGCAGCCCACCGCCTGCCAGGCCACGCCTCCCCGGGTCTGCCGCAGGATCGTGGCGGTGTCACGGAAGCCGTTCGCCCTCTCCAGCCGGTTGATCTCCGGCACCAGGCAGTTGGTGAGCGTGATATCGGCGTTCTGCACGGTCCGCAGGGCTATCTTGTTCTCGATCTTCGTCGCGGCGAAGCCGGGCGTGCCCTTCTCCACCACGAATCCCTTGACCTGGCCGTCGGCCTCGTCCTTGGCCCAGACCACGATCAGGTCGGCGAAGGTCGCGTTGCCGATCCAGCGCTTGGCGCCGTTGAGCACCCACACGTCGCCCTCACGCCTGGCCGTCGTGCGCAGCCCCGCCGCGACGTCGGAGCCCCCCTCGGGCTCGGTCAGCGCGAACGCCCCGATCTTCTCCATCGCCGCCATCGGCGGCAGCCACCGCTCCCGCTGCTCGTCCGACCCCAGCCGGTCGACGCTGCCCATCGCCAGGCCGTTGTGGACGCCGAAGAAAGTGCCCATGGACGGGTCCACCCGATTCATCTCCAGCACCACGAACCCGGTCAGCAGGCTCCGCGCACCCCGATAGGGCAGGCCCGCGATGTCGAGTTCGGCGAAATCGGGAATCACCTGGTGGGGGAAGTGCGCGTTGGTCCACGCCTCGTTCGCAATGGGTGCGATCTTGTTCGCCATGAACTCCCGCACCCGGAGCAGGATCTCCTTCTCGTGCTTCTCCAGTAGTTCGGAGTAGTCGTAGAAATCACCGGTCGTCATCGTCGCGGCTTCCCTCCGGTCGTCATGCCTGCTCACCTGCCCAGGAGGTGGGGGATCAACCGGTGACGCCACTCACAGACCACGGACCGGGGGTGTCCCCGCCGGACCGTCACCGTCAGAAGACGGCGGAGGCCCGGGTCGCCCCGGGCCTCCGCGTCGACTGCCGTCAGGCGGGACTACCGGTGGTAGCGGTAGCTGTACACGCGCACCCGGTCGGTCCAGCTCCTGCTCTCATCGAGCTCGTCGGTGCCGTCGAAGACCGCGCGGTACTCACCGCTCTTGGTGGCGCGGGCCCTGGCGTGGAACTCGCCCTTCCGGTTGGTGTCGTCGGCGGTCACGTACTTCCAGGCACTGGAGCCGCGCTTGCGGAAGTAGATCTCCACCTCCTCGCCCCGCACGTTCTTCCAGCGGTGGTCGTTGACCTGGAGACGACCGGTGAAGTAGACCCAGCGGCCCTTGCGGACGGACTCGGGGTTGGCGGAGAACCGGTAGACGCGGGTCTCGGCCTTCTCCTTCTTCTCGTGCTTGACGGAGAAGTTGACCTGGTCGGTGACCTTCTTGCCGTCCTTGTCGTACGCGTCGGCGATCGCGACCCAGCGGCCCTCGAAGTCGGAGGCGTCGAAGCTGGTCGTGAAACGCCACAGGTCGCCCTGGTGGAGGACCCGGGGCTCGCGCGCGTCCTGGGTGCGCAGCTGGTCGGAGACCGGCTTGAGGCGCAGTTCGACGCGCTCGGCCTCGGTGGTGCGGACCTCGATGGTGACCCTCGTGTCGTCGTCACCCTGCACGACGACCGGGTTGGGGTTGACGCTGTCGATGCGCACACTGAGGGCGACTCGCTCCGCGGAGGCCGTTCCGGCGGACATGAGCAGCGAGCCGCTCACGGCTGCGGAGAGCAGGCCGATGGCGATTCGTTTCATCAAGATTATTTCCTTTTCTCCCCGTTGCTGGAGGCAGCCGGGAGTGACCGCCTCCTCTCCATAAGACGGCCTAGAAGTAAGTGATGTTGCCCTAAATCGCAAAAAAAGTAGGTTTAAGTACCCGTAAGGTAATGCTTTTCTGCGGGAATAGCCAGGTCAATAGCTGATCGCCGGCACCCGAAAAAATTTCCAACAAAAGAAGATATGTCTGATTTGTCGGGAATAGGGGTCGCGGTGATGTGTGGCGCCCTACGGCCGGGCCGGTTTTTGAATCAGACATATCGGGCATGGCATCGCGGTCGGTGAGGGCGGATAACGTTTAGGCATGAGTGCCACCATCGTCGCCAAGGATCTGGCCGCCGGACACGGCGACCGAGCGCTTTTCACCGGGCTCGACCTGGTGGTCGCCCCGGGCGACGTCGTCGGGCTGGTCGGGGTGAACGGCGCGGGGAAGTCCACCCTGATGCGGATCCTCGCCGGGCTGCTGCCACCCGAGCACGGTTCGGTAAGGCTCAGCCCGCCCTCGGCGTCGGTCGGCTATCTGCCGCAGGAGCGCGAGCGCCGGGCGGACGAGACGGTCGCGGACTTCCTGGCCCGCCGCACCGGGGTGGCCGCCGCGCAGCGCGCGCTGGACGCCGCGACCCAGGGGCTGGTCGAGGGCCGTCCGGGTGCCGACGACGAGTACGCCGTGGGTCTGGAGCGCTGGCTCGCCCTGGGCGGTGCCGACCTGGAGGACCGCGCGGGGGAGGTGGTCGCCGAACTCGGCCTCGCCGTGGAGCTCGACCGGCCGATGACGGCGCTCTCCGGGGGGCAGGCGGCGCGGGCGGGCATGGCCTCCCTGCTGCTCAGCCGCTACGACGTCTTCCTGCTGGACGAGCCCACCAACGATCTCGACCTGGAGGGGCTGGAGCGGCTGGAACGCTTCGTCACCGGTCTGCGCGCCGGGACCGTCCTGGTCAGCCACGATCGCGAGTTCCTGGCCAGGACCGTGAACCGGGTCGTCGAACTCGACCTCGCCCAGCAGTTGATCCGCCTGCACGGCGGTGGCTACGAGGCGTACCTCGCCGAGCGTGAGGTCGCCCGCCGGCACGCCCGCGACGAGTACGAGGAGTACGCCGGCACCGTCGCCGCCCTCAAGCAGCGCGCCGGGATCCAGCGTGCCTGGATGGAGAAGGGCGTCAAGAACGCGCGGCGCAAGGCGCCGGACAATGACAAGGTCGGCCGCAACTTCCGTACCGAGACGACCGAGAAGCAGGCCGCGAAGGCCCGCCAGACCGAGCGGATGATCGAGCGGCTGGAGGAGGTCGAGGAGCCCCGCAAGGAGTGGGAGCTCCGGATGGAGATCGCGGTCGCCCCCCGCTCCGGAGCCGTCGTCGCGACGCTGCGCGAGGCCGTGGTCCGGCGCGGCGCGTTCACCCTCGGCCCGGTGAACCTGCAGATCGGCTGGGCCGACCGGGTGGCGGTCACCGGTGCCAACGGCTCGGGCAAGTCCACGCTGCTCGCCGCGCTCCTGGGCCGGACCCCGCTTCAGGAGGGAGCCGCCTCGCTCGGTCCCGGCGTGGTCGTCGGCGAGGTGGACCAGGCGCGCGGGCTGTTCCTCGGTGACGAGCCCCTGGTGGACGCCTTCGGGGCCGCCGTGCCCGACATGGTCCCCGCCGAGGTCCGTACGCTACTGGCCAAGTTCGGGCTGCGCGCCGCGCATGTGCCGCGCCCGGCCGTCACCCTGTCGCCGGGGGAGCGGACCAGGGCGGCGCTGGCGCTGCTCCAGGCGCGAGGGGTGAACCTGCTCGTGCTCGACGAACCGACCAACCACCTGGATCTGGCCGCGATCGAACAACTGGAGTCCGCGCTCGCCTCCTATCCCGGTACGCTGCTGCTGGTCACCCACGACCGCCGAATGCTGGACGCGGTGCACACCACCCGGCGCATCCACGTCGACGCCGGCCGGATCACCGAGAGCTGAACGGGACGGCTGCCGGGCCCTTGACTCTTGACGTAACTTTCGCAAATTTACGCAAGTAATTGCTTCCTTTGCCTTATAGTTTCATCATGACGCGACGGCTTGCAGAAGTGGCCAAGAAGGTCGGGATGAGCGAGGCGACGGTCAGCCGCGTGCTCAACGGGAAGCCCGGGGTGTCCGAGGCGACCCGCGAGGCCGTTCTCACCGCGCTCGACGTGCTTGGCTACGAGCGGCCGACCCAGCTGCGGGGGGACAGGGCGAGGCTGGTCGGGCTCGTCCTCCCCGAGCTGCAGAATCCCATCTTTCCCGCTTTCGCCGAGGTGGTCGGCGGGGCGCTGGCCCAGCAGGGGTTCACCTCCGTGTTGTGCACCCGCACGCTGGGCGGCGTCTCCGAGGCGGAGTACGTCGACCTGCTGCTCCAGCAGCAGGTGTCGGGTGTGGTGTTCGCCGGGGGCCTGTTCGCCCAGGCGGACGCCTCGCACGAGCACTACGAGTTGCTGCGGGAGCGGCGTCTGCCGACCGTGCTGGTGAACGCCGCGGTCGCGCATCTCGCCTTCCCGCAGGTCTCCTGCGACGACGTGGCCGCCGCCGAGATGGCGCTGGGCCACCTGCGGTCGCTGGGCCACGAGCGGATCGGCATGGTGCTCGGCCCTCCCGATCACGTGCCCTCGCGGCGCAAGCTGGACGCGGCGGGGCTCGACCCGGAGTTCGTGGAGCACACCATGTTCTCCCTGGAAGGCGGGCACGCGGCGACGGCGCGACTGATCCGCAAGGGCGTGACCGGCGTCATCTGCGCCAGCGACGTGATGGCGCTGGGGGCGATCAGGGCGGCCCGCAGGGCGGGACTCTCCGTGCCCGGTGACGTCTCGGTGATCGGCTATGACGACTCCGCGCTGATGAACTGCACGGACCCGCCGCTGACCACGCTGCGCCAGCCGATCGACGCGATGGGGCGCGCGGTCGTCGATCTGCTCGCGGCCCAGATCGACAAGGCGCTGGTCCCGGCCGACGAGCTGCTGTTCGAGCCCGAACTGGTGGTCAGGGCCTCGACGGGCCCGGTGGGACGCTGAGGGAACCCGCCGTTTCGGCAATCTTTTGTTGCTGGTTTTCTTTTTTTCGTCAAAGCGTTGCGGGAGAGTGCTTCAAAACAGGAATTCAGTGTTCGGGAATTTCTGAAATTTGCACTTCAAGCGTTCGTCTCCACTGTCGATCGGCCCATCGGAGGGCGATGCGCTCACTCTAGGGCGTCGTGGGGCTTGTCTGGCACTTTGGTGGTTACCGAGCCATCTACGGGCCGCCCTTTTACCGTTTCGGCCACGCTGCGTAGTTATTGATCTCTTAAGGTGATCGCAGCGAGTGTGGAAGATCCATTACTTGCTCATCCCCCCGAAGACTCCGTCATTCGGAAGGAAGAGACCTTGCGTAAGAGATTCGCCGCACTCACCTCGGCGGGGGCGGGTGCCTTGCTGTTCATCCTGGCGGCACCGGCGGTGGCGGCCCCCAGCGCCGACACCATCGTCACGTTCACCGTGTCGGCGGGAAGCCTGGACATCACCGCGCCGAACGGTCCGATCGACATCGGGTCCGCAGCTCCCGCCGGTTCGCTCACCGGGCAGATCGGCCTGGTGACGGTCTCCGACACTCGTGGTGGGGCCACCTCGAACTGGACCGCCTCGGTGTTCGCAACGGACTTCACCGTCGGCGCCCTGAACGTCCCCTTCGCCGCGGTGCAGTACTGGTCCGGCCCGGCGACCGCCACCACCGGCGGCGGCACCTTCACTCCCGGCCAGCTCACGGCAGGCGACGCCGTCCCCCTGGCCGGTACGACGGAGACCGCCGTGACGGCCTTCAGCCACGCCGGGGGCACCGGCGGCAGCACGGCCACCTGGAACCCCAGTCTGATCGTCAACGTCCCCATCACGGCCGAGGTGGGTGCCTACAGCGGGACGGTGACACATCAGGTGGCATAACCGGCTCGCTGGAGCGTTCATGCCGACGCTGCTGGCCGCGCTGTTCTCCAGCGCGGCCGGTGCGAGCCCGAGCACCGCCGACCCCCGGGGCACGATCGGCATCCGCCTCCTGGAGGCGCCGGTCAGCCACCGCAACGACCCACGCGCGCTCTCCTACATCGTCGACCATCTCCGTCCGGGCACCACCATCCAGCGAAAGCTGGAGGTTTCCAACACCTCCAGGAGGACCCAGCGGATCCGCCTGTATCCGGCCGGTGCCGACATCGTGCGGAACACTTTCAGCGCGCCGCCGGGCCAGGTCCGGAACGAGCTGGCGAGCTGGATATCACTCGACCGCCCCTCGATCGACGTGGCACCGGGCGGCAAGGAGGTCGCGCAAGTAAAGATCACAGTGCCGCCCGCCGCCTCGCGTGGTGAGCGGTACGGCGTCGTCTGGGCGGAGAGCATGGCCGAACCCGACGCGACCAACCCCGTGCGTGTCATCAATCGGGTCGGGATCCGCGTCTACCTCGACATCGGGAACGGCGGCGACCCGCCCTCGGACTTCCGGATCGAGAATCTGACCCCCAAGCGCGGCACGGACGGCAGCCCGCAGGTGGCGGTACTGGTCCGTAACACCGGTGAGCGGACGCTGGACATGAGCGGGACACTGTCGCTGTCGGACGGACCGAGTGGCCTGCAGACCGGGCCCTTCCCCGCAGACCTGGGAGTCACGCTGCTGCCGGGGGCCGCCGCTCCGGTGATCGTGACCCTGGACCCGCAGGTGCCGGCGGGGCCCTGGAAGGCGAGGCTGACCCTGATGAGCGGCATGGTGAAACGGGCGGTCACCGCCACCATCACCTTCCCCGCGACGGGCACGGGCCCGCCCGTCACGCCCGACCAGGACTACCTGCCCATGGCGGGGCTGATCGCGGGACTGGTCGTGCTGCCCGCGACGGCACTCGGATTCATGGTGCGCCGCAGGCGCCGGTCCGCCTCCCTGGTGAGCTGACGTTCCCACCGGGGAGGCGTCCGGCCACCGGTCACTTCGCGACGTAGAGGACCTTCCAGGTGCCCGCGTACAGGCAGTTCAGCGAGGGCTTGGCGGCCTTGGCCTCCGAACAGACCTTCAGTTCGAGCTGGTAGAGGTCGCGCTGGGTGAACGTGAACGACTTCGGAGTGCCGTACGAGCAGTCGACGACACTGCGGTGCTTGAACGGCAGGTTCCCGTCCGCGGTCCGGTAGGTGAGGCGGAAGACCGCCCAGCCGCAGGAGGACCCCCTGGTCAGGTCGTAGACCTTGCCGGAGATC
Source organism: Streptosporangium sp. NPDC049644 (assembly GCF_040675205.1). Lineage (NCBI taxonomy): Bacteria > Bacillati > Actinomycetota > Actinomycetes > Streptosporangiales > Streptosporangiaceae > Streptosporangium > Streptosporangium sp. NPDC049644. The sequence continues at coordinate 23,540 of NZ_JBFAOJ010000032.1, forward strand.
CGGCCCGTCGCGGCGGCCGGGATGTCGGCGTGGTCCTCGCCGGAGACCGTCAGCGAGCCGTTCGTCTTGGCCTTCCGGCCGGGAGCGTACTTGACGCCCCACTGGATGGTGCGCGGGGTGGCGCTCTCCGCGGCCGTCGTGTCCTCGCCGGCCGGGCCGGTCGCGGCCTGGGCGGCCACCGGAGTGATCGATATGAGTGCGGCGGCGAGGGCGAGTCCTGTCAGGGAACGGGTGATCGTCATGGGAGGGGTTCCTTTCCGGCTGAGATGCCCACAGTCTGAGACGAGGTGCTTTCAACCGGGTTGACCGCCATCTGCAAACGAGTATCAGCCGCCTGTCGGAGGGAAGGGGGCCGGCAGGAGGTGCGTACATGGAAGCGCTGGGAATCGACATCGGCGGGTCGGGGATCAAGGGCGCGCCGGTGGACGTCGCCACGGGGCGGCTGACGCGAGAGCGGTTGCGCGTTCCCACACCGAAGCCCGCCAAGCCCAGAGCGGTGGCCGAAGTGGTGGTGCGGATCGTCCGGCACTTCGGCTGGGACGGGCCGGTGGGCGTGACCTTTCCTGGAGTCGTGGTCGACGGGGTCGCCGGTTCGGCCGCCAACGTGGACAAGGACTGGATCGGCACGAACGTGCGAGAGCTGTTCTCCGCGGAGACCGGCCTGCCGACGACGGTGCTCAACGACGCCGACGCGGCGGGCCTGGCCGAGGTGGAGGCGGGGGCGGCCAGGGGCAGACCGGGGGTGGTCATGCTGCTGACCTTCGGCACCGGGATCGGCAGTGCCCTGCTCATGGACGGCCGTCTGGTGCCCAACACCGAGCTCGGCCATCTGGAGATCAGGGGCAAGGAGGCGGAGAAGCGTGCCTCCGACCACGCACGGGAGGCACACGACCTCGGCTGGGACGAGTGGGCCGACCGGGTGGCCGAGTATCTCGAACACCTTGAGGTGCTTTTCTCTCCCGCGCTGTTCGTCATCGGCGGAGGGGTCAGCAAGAAGGCCGACAGGTTCCTGCCCCGGATCAGGATACGCACTCCGATCGTCCCCGCGGCCCTCCAGAACGAGGCGGGCATCGTGGGCGCGGCCATGGCGGCCTCGCGAAAGCAGCAGAACCGGCCCGCCTAGTGCGAGCCGGGTTTCGGCAGTCCGGCGGTTGACCCCACGCCGCAGCCGGGCTCGACGGGGAGCGGCCCGCGCCGCCGCCGAACGTGCCGGATGTCAGGTGGCGAGGAGGCCGCGGGCTTCCGCGAGGAGTTCGAAGGAGCGCAGCCAGGCCTCCCGGTCGGGGGAGGCCGAAACGGTGATCAGCTCGTCGGCCTGGAACTTCTCGGCGAAGCGGTGGAGATAGTCCGTCACCTCGGCCGGGGTTCCGATGGCGGAGTAGGTGGCCATCTGGAGGATCTGCTGCCCGGCGGGGGAGGCGAGGATGCCGTCCGCCTCCTCCGGCGTGAACTTCCGGCCCCGGCCGAGCAGCAGGCTGACCCGGCTGCGCTTCATGGCCAGGAAGTGCTCCTGCGCCTCGGCCGTGGTGTCGGCCGCGAGGACGTTGACGCCGGCGATGACGTACGGGCGGTCGAGCTGCCGGGACGGCTTGAACTCGCGCCGGTAGAGCGAGACGGCGTCCTGGAGCGCGTTCGGCGCGAAGTGGGAGGCGAAGGCGTACGGCAGCCCGAGTGCGGCGGCGAGCCTGGCTCCGAACAGGGAGGAGCCGAGGATGTACAGCGGCACGTCGGTGCCCTTGCCCGGCGTCGCGTCGACGCCCGGGATCCGGGACTCGCCGGTCAGGTATCCCTGCAGTTCCAGGACGTCCTGCGGGAAGTCGTCCGCGGCCATCGGGGTGCGGCGCAGGGCCCGTGCGGTCTGCTGGTCACTGCCCGGCGCCCGGCCGAGACCCAGGTCGATGCGCCCGGGATGCAGCGTTTCGAGGGTTCCGTACTGCTCGGCGATGGTCAGCGGGGAGTGGTTGGGGAGCATGACGCCGCCGGCTCCGAGGCGGATCGTCCGGGTGTGCGCGGCCACGTGGGCGATGAGGACGCTGGTCGCCGAGGACGCGATGGTGGGCATGTTGTGGTGCTCCGCGTACCAGATCCGCCGGTAGCCCCACTCCTCCGCGCGCCGGGCCAGGGTCACGCTGGCCCGCAGGCTGTCGGCGGCCGTCTCTCCCTCGCCGATGTACGCCAGATCAAGGATGGAGAGTGGAGGAGCCATGGGGAGCAAGCCTTTCGTCGCGGGGAGGGAGGAGCGCGCCCCCCTTCGAGTGCTGTTCAACGGCGTCGGCGCTGCGGTTATTTCAGCGCCGCTCACCGGGCGGGGCAACGGGATCCACCGCCCGGTTGTCCGTAAGGATGGTTAGGGATATTGTTGACAATCTCGTAACTAATTACGTTGGCGGCTCGGGCGCCATTCCGGTGGACTGTTGACGATCAAGCGGACGGCCGGGCCGGGTCGCCGTCTCGGGTATGAGGAGGACGAGTATGCCGACCAAGGGCACCCTGCTGGTCATCACCGCTCATCCAGGTGATTTCGTCTGGCGTGCGGGTGGGGCCGTAGCCCTGGCCACTCGAAGCGGGCAGCGCGCGGTGATCGCCTGTCTCAGCTTCGGTGAACGCGGTGAGTCCGCCGGCCTGTGGCGCCAGGGACGCGGGCTGGCGGAGGTCAAGGCGGTCCGGCGCGAGGAGGGCCAGAAGGCCGCCGCCGCGCTGGGTGCCGAAGTGCGCTTCTTCGACGCCGGTGACTACCCGTTGATCGAGACTCCGGAGCTGACCCGTTCGCTGATCGACCTGTATCGGGGCCTGCAGCCGACCGTCGTGTTGACACACGCGTCGAACGACCCGTACAACATCGATCACCCGGTCGCCGGAGAGATCGCCCGTAAGACGCGAATCCTCGCGCAGGCGCCCGGTGTGCCGGGTGACGGCGAGGTGATCGGTGCCCCTCCGGTGTTCTGTTTCGAGCCGCACCAGCCGGAGGTGTGCGACTTCCGGCCCGACGTCCTGCTGGACATCACGCCGGTGTGGGACCAGAAGCTCGCGGCGATGCGGAGTCTCGGCGCGCAGGGCCACCTGGTGGAGTACTACAGCGATCTGGCGCGCCGGCGCGGGGTGCAGGCCAAGCGCAACAGCGGGCCGAACCTGGGGCTGCCCGTGGAGACGTTCGCCGAGGCCTACCAGCGGGTCTACCCGCAGGTCACCGCAGAGCTGGACTAGGAGGACTCGCGTGGCAGGGCACTATGTCGTACGGAACATGACGCGTCCCGACCCGGACGTCGTCAAGGGGTTGCGCGAAGCCGGGGTGGCCACGGTGCACGAGGCGGCGGGGCGTACCGGGCTGGTGTCGCCGGAGGTCGGTCCCCGCCAGGACGGCGCGGTGATCGCGGGCCCCGCGGTGACGGTGTCGAGCCATCCGGGCGACAACCTGATGATTCACGCGGCTGTGGAGATGTGCCGGGAGGGCGACGTCCTGGTGGTGACGACGACGTCCCCGTCCACCGACGGCATGTTCGGCGACCTGCTCGCCGCGTCCCTGCTCTCCCGCGGAGTGGTGGGGCTCGTGACGGACGCCGGTGTGCGCGACATCGCCGCCCTGCGAGAGATGGGGTTCCCCGTCTGGGCACGCGCCGTCTCGGCGCGGGGCACCGTCAAGGCCACCCCCGGGTCCGTCAACGTGCCCGTCGTCTGCGGTGGTCAGGTGGTGCGGCCCGGCGACGTCGTGGTCGCCGACGACGACGGGGTCATGTGCGTGCCCGCCCGGTCGGCGGCGGAGGTGCTGGCCAGGTCACGGGCCCGGATCGCGGCCGAACGCGACAAGCGCGCGGCCCTGCGGTCCGGCGTGCTCGGCGTCGACATGTACGGCCTGCGCGAGGTGCTGACCCGGCTGGGCGTCGAGTACGTCGACGAACACCCCGAGGGCGCCCTGTGAAACCGCGCGTCGCCTTTCTCGGACTCGGCGAGGCGGGCTACGCCATCGCCTCGGGCCTCAGCGCCCGGGCGCACGTCACCGGCTTCGACCCCGCCTGGGCGGGCCGCCCGGCCGAGTTCACCGTCTCGGCCTCCGCCGCCGAGGCCGTGGCCGGCGCGGACGTGGTCATCGCGCTCACGGCGGCCGTCGACGCACCCGGCGCGCTGGAGTCCGTTCTCACCAGGACCGCGGACACCGCGATCTACCTCGACCTGTCGACGGCGAGCCCGGATCTCAAACGCGACCTCGCGGCCACCGCGACCGCGCACGGGCTGACCTTCGCCGAGGGGGTCCTGATGGCGCCGGTGCTCCGGCTGCCGGTGAGGACCCCCGTCCTGGCCGCGGGCCCCGGTGCCGGGCGGGCCGCCGAGCTGCTCTCCGCCTGCGGGATGGACGTCACCTCGCTCGGCGGGGAGGTCGGCGAGGCGGCGGCGCGCAAGCTGCTGCGCAGCATCGTGGTCAAGGGCCTGACCGCCCTGATGGTCGAGTCGCTGCGGGTGGCGGAGTCGCAGGGGCTGGGGCGGTGGTGCTACGACCACCTGGTCGACACCCTGACCGGGCTCGACGGTGACGTGGTCCGCGGGCTTCTCGACGGCACCGTGGCGCACAGCGTACGCCGCGTGGCCGAGATGGAGGCGGCGGCCTCGATGGCCAGGGCGGCGGGGGAGCCCGCGGCGATGACCCTGGCCACCGCCGAGGTCCTGAGGTCGGTGCCCGGCCGGGGGGTTCCGCGGTTCGGGACGGCGCAGTGAACACCGTGGCGGAGATCGAGGACGCGGGGATCCGGTGCATGCTGATGCGCGGCGGAACCTCGAAGGGGGCATACTTCCTCGCGGAGGATCTGCCCGCCGACCAGGCCCGCCGCGATGACCTGCTGCTCCGGCTGATGGGCTCGCCCGACGCCAGGCAGGTCGACGGGATCGGCGGCGGTCACCCGCTGACGAGCAAGGTCGCGGTGGTGTCGCGCTCGGCCGATCCGCAGGCCGATGTCGACTACCTGTTCCTGCAGGTGCAGGTCACCGAGGCCCGGGTCTCCGCACAGCAGACGTGCGGCAACCTACTGGCCGGCGTCGCGCCGTTCGCCATCGAGCGCGGGCTGATCCCGGTGGACGGCGACACCACCCGGGTGCGCGTCCGGATCGTCAACGGCGGCGGTGTGGCCATCGCCACCGTGGACACCCGTGACGGCCGGGTGAGGTACGCGGGCAGCACGCTCATCTCGGGCGTGCCCTTCGCCTCGGCGCCGGTGACCCTCGATTTCGAGGGTACGGAAGGCTCCGTGTGCGGCAGCCTGCTGCCCACCGGGTCGGTGCGGGACCGGATCGCCGGCGTGGAGGTGACCTGCGTCGACAACGGCATGCCCGTCGTGCTGATGGCGGCCGAGGCGCTCGGGGTGACGGGCCACGAGTCGCCCGCCGAACTGGAGGGCGACGCAACGCTGCGGGCGAAGGTCGAGGAGATCCGCCTCCAGGCGGGCCGGCTCATGGGACTGGGCGACGTGCGCGCGACCACGGTGCCCAAGATGTCACTGGTGGCCGCTCCCCGTGACGGGGGCGCCATCTCGACCCGGACGTTCATCCCGCACCGGGTCCACACCTCCATCGGAGTGCTGGGCGCGGTCTCGGTCGCCACCGCCGTACTCCTTGAGGGCTCGGTCGCCGCCGAGATCGCGGTGAGCGGGCCGCCGGGAGACGTCCTGCGGATCGAGCATCCGACCGGCTTCTTCGACACCTCGATCGAGGTGTCGGGTAGCGGAGCGCGGCTGCGCGTGCACCGGTCGGGGGTGCTGCGCACCGCGCGCAAACTCTTCGACGGCCTCACCTGGCCGCGCCATACCTGACCACCGGCGTGATTTCGAGAACGAGCCCGCCGTGGGCACCACCGACCCTGAGGAGATCCGATGCAGTCAGAAGCGTTCCGCGACATCGCCCATGTGGGATCCGTCGAGCTTTTCACCTCGGTGCCGGAGGAGACCCGCGACTTCTTCGTCGACCTGATGGCGATGAAGGAGGTCCACCGGGAGGGTGACTCGATCTACCTGCACTCCTGGGACGACTACGAGCGGTACACGGTGAAGGTCACCGGCAGGGATCGGGCCGGCGTCGGCCGTACGTTCCTGCGGGCGGCCGGCCCGCAGGCCCTGCGACGCAGGGTCGAGGCCGTCGAGGCGGCCGGCTTCGGCACCGGGTGGAGCGAGTCGGAGTTCGGGCTCGGGCCCGTCTACCTCTTCACCGACCCGGACGGTCACCAGATGGGGCTGTACTACGAGACGGAGCGGTATGTCGCGCCCCCGGAGCACCGGCCGTCGTTGAAGAACCAGGCCTCGGCGTTTCCCGGAAGGGGGGCGAACGTCCGGCGCCTGGACCATGTGAACTACCTGGCCGCCGATGTGCCGGTCGCCTCCGGCTTCATGGCCGGCGTGCTCGGGGCACGGCCCACCGAGCAGATCGTCACCGACGACGGTGAGGTCGCCGCCATCTGGTACTCGGTCTGCGACAAGTCCTACGACATCGTCTACACCGCCGACTGGCGCGGCGCGCGAGGGCGCCTGCACCATGTGGCGTTCGCGACCGACACCCGGGAGGACATCCTGCGGGCCGCCGACGTCTTCCTCGAGGCCGGCATCCACATCGAGACCGGCCCGCACAAGCACGCCATCCAGCAGACGTTCTTCCTCTATGTCTGGGAGCCCGGCGGCAACCGCATCGAGCTGTGCAACGCCGGTGCCCGGCTGATCCTGGCCCCCGACTGGGAGGTCGTCACCTGGACCCAGGCCGAGCGCGCCAAGGGGCAGGCCTGGGGGCTGAAGACCATCGACTCGTTCCACACCCACGGCACCCCGGTGATCGAGTGACGCGCCCGGCATCCCCGGAGGCCCGGAGGCGTACAGATCATGTCGCCGACTTCGGAACCTATAATGTTGACGCCTTCAGTTGCCGCCCTACGGTGACCGAAACGGGAGGAAGGTCATGGGAGCGGACGATCTCCAAGATCTGGTCGCGAAGATCCGCCGCTCGGTGCTGACCGGGCAGTTCGCCGCGGGGCAGCGCCTCATCGAATCCGAGCTGTGCGACTTCTACCAGGTCAGCCGGTCCACCGTGCGGCAGGCGCTGCGTGAACTCGTCGCCGACGGCCTGGTCGAGGTGCAGCGCAACAAGGGGGCACGCGTCCGCACGATCTCCACCGCCGAGGCGGTGGAGATCACCGAAGTACGGATGGTGCTGGAGGGCCTGCTGGCGGCGAAGGCGGCGGAGCGGGTGACACCCGAGCAGGCCGAGAGACTGCTCGGGATCAAAGAGGCGATGCGCGAGAGGGTGGCGGCACACGACCCGCTGGCCTACTCGGATCTCAACGCCGCACTGCACGCTCTCATCCAGGAGATCGCGGGGCAGTCGACCGTCCGGAACATCCTCGTCCGGCTGCAGGGCCAACTCGTCCGTCACCAGTTCCGGCTGTCGCTCCAGCCCGGGCGGTCCGCCGTCTCCCTCGATCAGCACGAGAGGATCGTCGATGCCATCGTCGCCGGCGACCCGGCCGGCGCCGAGGCCGCGATGCGGGCACACCTACGTGACGTGATCACGCAGATCTCGCGATTCCAGAGCCCCGACGTCGACGTGGCGGTGCTCGCCGAAGCCTGATCCGGCACGCACATCCCAGGCCTGTTCCCGGTGTCCAGGCCCGCTTCGGCATGCCCGCGCGAAGGTCCGCCCAAACTGCTCACAAGCTTGGTTCTTCGTTTGGTGAAAAAATCGTTGACAATCGCGTACATGATTTATAGCGTCATCCTCATCAAGCAGCCTCATGGTCGGGGAGAGCAGCCGCCGGTCGGTTGCCGTCCCTCAGCGCGGTAGCACCGCTACCGAAACCCGTACGGGCCCGGAGATCTCCGCGTCGTCGCCCGCCGGTGGACGGCGAGGGAAGACTCGCCCGGCCGACGTGCCTCCTGCGACCACGACGAGCGCCGACGTCAATTCCCCCCGATTTCACCGACGTCCTGGAGAAGTACCGTGATCAGATTCCGCGTAGCCATGGCAGCCGCCTCCGTCCTGTTCCTCGCGGCATGCGGGGGAGGACAGGCGGGACCGTCGGGCGCACCCGCCGGTACCTCGTCCGGCCCCACCTCGGTGAAGGTCAGCGTCATCCCCATCGTCGACGTGGCCCCCATCTACCTCGGCGTGCAGCAGGGCTTCTTCGAGGAGGAAGGGCTGAAACCGGAGCTCGTGCCGGCCCAGGGCGGCGCCGCCATCGTGCCGGCCGTCGTCAGCGGTCAGGTGGAGTTCGGGTTCAGCAACCTCACCTCGCTGGTCATCGCCCGCTCCAAGGGGCTTCCCCTCAAGGTCGTCGCGCCCGGCGCCGGTTCGACGGGGGTGCGGGGCAAGGACTTCGGCGGGGTGGTGGTCAAGGCCGGCAGCCCGCTGAAGTCGGCGGCCGACCTGGTCGGCAAGCGCGTCGCGGTCAACACGCTGGGCAACATCAACGACACCACGGTCCGGGCCTCGATCCGGGCCGCGGGCGGAGACCAGAAGAACGTGAACTTCGTCGAGCTGGCCTTCCCGGACATGCTCGCGGCCCTGGAGGCGGGAAACGTCGACGCGGTCCAGGTCGTCGAGCCGTTCCTGGCGACCGCGCTGAAGAACGGCGATCGGGTGATCGCGTCGAACTACGTGGACGCCGCTCCCGAGCTGACCGTCGCCGGGTACTTCACCTCCGAGCAGACCGCCACCGCCAAACCCGACCTGGTGAAACGCTTCACCGCCGCGATGCGGAAGTCGCTGAAGTACGCCACCGACAACCCTGACGCCGCGCGCAAGGTGCTGCTCACGTACACGAAGATCGACTCGGCGCTGACCGGCTCGCTCACGCTCCCGACCTTCCCCGCGGAGATCAACACCAAGTCGCTCGAGACGTTGATCCAGCTCGCTCTGCAGGACGGCCTCATCCAGGCCGCGCCGAACGTCAACGAGCTGCTGCCGTGACGGTGCGGGAACGGGACGAGAGCCGTCACCGCCCGTTGCCCGGCTGGCTGCTGGGCCTGATCGGTCTGGCGGGGTTCGTGGCGATCCTGGAGCTGGTGCCCAGAGCCGGGCTGGTGGACGAGCGGTTCCTGCCGCCGTTCGGTGCCATGCTCTCGGCGTTGGCGGAGCAGGCCAGGACGGCAGAGTTCTGGCAGGCCCTGCTGGAGACGTTGCGCGGCTGGGCGATCGGCCTCTCGATCGCGATGGCGGCGGGCGTGGTGCTCGGGATCCTGATCGGCGGCATCCCGCTGCTGCGGGCGGCGACGACCTCGACGATAGAGTTCCTGCGCCCGATCCCCTCGGTGGCGTTGATCCCGCTGGCCGTGCTCCTGTTCGGCACGGACATGCGCTCCACGCTGCTGCTGGTGGTGTACGCGGCCTTCTGGCAGGTGCTGGTGCAGGTTCTGTACGGGGTGCAGGACGTGGACCCGGTCGCACGGGAGACCGCGCGCTCCTACCGGTTCGGTCCGCTGACCCAGGTGCGCACGGTGATCTGGCCGACCGCGCTGCCGTACGTGATGACCGGGTTCCGGCTGGGGGCCGCGGTGGCACTGATCCTGGAGATCACCGGTGAGCTGATCATCGGATCCCCCGGGCTCGGCAGGCGGATCGCGGTGGCACAGACCTCGGGTGCGGTGGCGTCGATGTACGCCCTGGTCATCGTGGTCGGTCTGGTAGGCGTGGCGGTCAACGTGATCGCGCGCGCCGGTGAACGCCGGTCGCTGCGCTGGCACCCCTCGATCCGTACGGAGGTGCCGTAGTGAGGGATCCGGGCAGGGGCCTGAGAATCCTGTTGCTGCCGGCTCTGCCGCTGCTGCTGGTCGCGACCTGGTGGCTGACGACGGCGGACAGCACGAACTTCTTCTGGCCGCCGCTGGAGCGGATACTTCGCACGTTCGACGAGACCTGGTTCACCGGCAGATTCACCGCCGACGTGCTGCCCAGCCTGGCGCGGCTGCTCGCGGGCTACCTGGTGGCCGTGGCGCTGGGGGTGGGGCTGGGCACCGCGATCGGGTCCTCACGAACGCTGCGGGCCCTGGTGGAGCCGGTCCTGGAGTTCTTCCGGGCGATCCCCGCGCCGGTGCTCGTACCGATCCTGATGCTGTTCGCCGGCATCGGGAACGAGATGAAGGTGCTGGTCATCGTCTCCGGATGTGTCTGGCCGGTGCTGCTGAACACGGTGGAGGGAGTGCGCGCCCTGGACGAGGTACTGCGCGACACCGCCCGCTGCTATCGGCTGCGACCCCGATCGAGGCTCGTCCATCTGGTGCTGCGGGGAGCCGGCCCGCAGATCGCCGCCGGAGCGCGGCAGGCACTGTCCATCGGCATCATCCTGATGGTGATCAGCGAGATGTTCGCCGCGAGCAACGGCGTGGGGTTCACCATCATCCAGTTTCAGCGCGGCTTCGCGATCCCGCAGATGTGGACCGGGATCATCATGCTCGGACTGATCGGCGTCGTCCTTTCGATGATCTTCCGGGTGGTGGAGAGCCGGGTCCTGAGCTGGTACACCGGTCTGCGCGCCTCGCAACGGACAAAGGGTTGACATGACCACCACACCCATCGGCGCCGCCGCGCGCCCCGAGGCCCCGACCGCGCTGCTCGACGTACGTGACCTGCGCAAGGTGTACGGCGGCGGGAGCCGCAGCGTCGAGGCGGTCCGCAACCTGACCTTCAGCATCGCGCCCGGCGAGCTGGTCTGCATCGTCGGCCCCTCCGGGGCGGGCAAGACCACCCTGCTGAGATGCGTCGCCGGGCTGCTGGACACCACCTCGGGCGAGGTGGTGCTCGAAGGCGAGAAGGTGACCGGCCCGCCCCGCGGAATGGCCGTCGTGTTCCAGGAGTACGGCCGAAGCCTGTTCCCCTGGATGACCGTGCGGCAGAACGTCGAACTCCCGCTGAAGGAGAAGAAGGTCCCCAAGGCCGAACGCCGGCGGCTCGTCGAACAGGCGCTGGAGGCCGTCGGCCTGGCCGACGTCCACAACGCCCATCCCTGGCAGCTGTCGGGCGGCATGCAGCAGCGGGTGGCCATCGCCCGCGCGGTCGCCTATGAGCCGCGCATCCTGCTGATGGACGAACCCTTCGCCGCCGTCGACGCGCAGACCCGCGCCGACCTCGAAGATCTCGTCCGCACCCTGTGGCGGCGCCTCGGGGTCACCGTGCTGTTCGTCACCCACGACATCGACGAGTCCGTCTACCTCGGCCAGCGCGTCATCGTGCTGTCCAACTCGCCGACGGTCGTGCTCGAAGAGGTCGCCGTCGACCTGCCGGACGATCGCGACCAGCTCACCACCCGCTCCCTGCCCCGCTTCGCCGAGCTCCGGGCCCACGTCTACGAGCTCATCCAGCGCGCCAAACGCGGCGACCGGCCGGTGGGCTGAGCGGACCTTTCCGGCCACGGTGACCGTGGACGCCGCGGGCGGCCGCGGCGGCGAAGAGATCCAGGCGGCGGAACACCGAGGGCGTGCTCGGGTCCGGCGGCTCTCACGCGCGGGCAAGCGCTTCCCGGAGGGGAGGATCCGGGAGAGATTCGCAACGTCTCGCAGACCGTTCACCGGTGGCCGCCACGCACTGTTTTGGACCGGTCGTGGACAGGGCTCTGAAACTTTCATCGGGTTCGAAACCCGTTCGGTGAGGTCAGAGGCCGGGGCGGTCCTAATTCAGGGGCTTCGACGTGCAACAAGCTGTACACACGGGTGAAACATCCGGAATATGGGAGCGCTCCCACCACTGTCCTGGAGATGATCGCGCATGAGAGTCAATTCGCGTCGCCAAGCCTGGCGTAATCGGGCGGCGACCACGGCGGCACTGCTGGTGGCCGCCGCCGGCCTTGCCACCGGGCAAGCCGCCACCGCGCACGCCGCAGTCGCCTGCGACGTCGCCTACACGACCAACGACTGGCAGGGCGGCTTCACCGCGAGCGTGACCGTCAAGAACCTCGGTGACCCGCTGAACGGCTGGACCCTCGGGTTCAACTTCCCGACGACCACCCAGCAGCTCACCCAGGGCTGGAGCGCCACCTGGGCGCAGAGCGGCCAGGCCGTCACCGCCAAGAACCTGGACTGGAACGGCAACCTGGCCACCGGCGCCTCGACCAGCATCGGCTTCAACGGCAACTGGTCCGGTACCAACCCCAAGCCGACCTCCTTCACGGTCAACGGCGTGACCTGCGGCGGGACCACCCCCGGTAACCAGCCGCCCACGGTCAGCCTGACCAGCCCCGCCTCGGGCGCCTCCTACCAGACCGGCGCCGCCGTGCCGCTCACGGCGACCGCCAGTGACGACGGCGCGGTCAGCAAGGTCGAGTTCTACGTCGACGGCACGCTGGTCAACACCGACACCACCGCCCCCTACTCCTACTCCGCCACGGGCCTGGCGGCCGGTTCGCACACCGCCAAGGCCAAGGCGTACGACAACGCCTCCCCGGCGCTCTCCACCGAGACCGCCGCGGTCCCCTTCACCGTGGCCGGCACCTCGACCCCGTCGATCGTCGCCTCCCCGACCTCCGTCAGCGTCCCCGAGGGCGGCTCCGCGACCGTCGGTTTCAAGCTCAGCCAGGCACCGAGCGGCAACGTCACGGTCAACCTGAGCAAGACCGGTGACAGCGACATCACCATCTCGCCCTCCACGCTGAGCTTCACCACCGCCAACTGGAACACGGCGCAGAACGTGACGGTCTCGGCTGCCCAGGACGCCGACCAGGCCAACGGCACCGCCAACATCACGGCCGCCGCCAGCGGCCACACCGGCGCCACGGTCACCGCCACCGAGGCCGACGACGACGGCAACCCGCCGATCGGCGAGCACGTCGACAACCCGTACACCGACGCCACCGGTTACGTGAACCCCGACTGGTCGGCCAAGGCCGCCGCCGAGCCGGGCGGCAACGCGGTCGCCAAGATCTCCACCGGTGTGTGGCTGGACCGCATCGCCGCCATCGCCGGCTCCTCCTCGGCCATGGGCCTCCGCGCCCACCTGGAGGAGGCGCTCCGCCAGGACGCGGCCAACGGCAGCAAGCCGCTGACGATCCAGTTCGTCATCTACAACCTGCCCAACCGGGACTGCTCGGCGCTGGCCTCCAACGGTGAGCTGCTCATCTCCGAGAACGGCCTGAACCGCTACAAGACCGAGTACATCGACCCGATCGCCGCGATCATGGCCGAGCCCAGGTACGCGGCCCTGCGGATCGTGTCGATCATCGAGATCGACTCGCTGCCCAACCTGATCACCAACCTCAACCTGGCCAAGTGCCAGGAGGCCAAGGACAGCGGCGCCTACGTCAACGGCGTCCGCTACGCCCTGGACAAGCTGCACGCGATCAACAACGTCTACACCTACATCGACGCCGGTCACCACGGCTGGCTCGGCTGGGACACCAACTTCGGCCCGTCCGCCGACCTGTTCGCGAGCACCGTCTCCGGCACCGTCAAGGGCTTCGACAGCGTGGACGGCTTCATCACCAACACCGCCAACTACTCGGCGCTGAAGGAGCCCCACTTCACCATCGGCACCACGGTCAACGGGCAGACCGTCCGCCAGTCCAGCTGGATCGACTGGAACTTCTACGTCGACGAGCTGTCCTTCGCCCAGGCGTTCAGGAACACGCTGATCCAGAAGGGCTTCAAGTCGAACATCGGCATGCTGATCGACACCTCCCGCAACGGCTGGGGAGGCTCGGCCCGTCCCGGCGCTCCCAGCACCTCCACCGACCTGAACACCTTCGTCAACCAGTCCCGGGTGGACCGCCGGATCCACGCCGGCAACTGGTGCAACCAGAGCGGTGCCGGTCTGGGCGAGCGCCCGCAGGCCAGCCCCGCCGCCGGTCTGGACGCCTACGTCTGGATCAAGCCTCCGGGTGAGTCCGACGGCTCCAGCAAGGAGATCCCGAACAACGAGGGCAAGGGCTTCGACCGGATGTGCGACCCGACCTACACCGGCAACGCGCGCAACGGCAACAACATGAGCGGCGCCCTGGCCGACGCGCCGATCTCCGGCCAATGGTTCTCCGCCCAGTTCCGTCAGCTGCTGCAGAACGCCTACCCGGCGCTCCCGTAGTCCGCTGACCCCGGGTCCCGCCCCCCGCGGGACCCGGAACGGCCCCGTCACCCCCGCCAGGGGGCGGCGGGGCCGCTCTCTTTCCCCCGGCAGGGGCGGATATTGGGATGCGGGGAGGCGGCGGGTCAGGCAGCATGAACGGTTGGGGCTTCACACGGGGGCCTTCGAAGGGCACGCGTGAGCCGTCAGGCGCGAGCCGAAAGTATCCTGGGTTTCAGTATGGGAACGCCTCCTTTGACATCTCCGCTCTCCGAGTTGCACACGCGCCTGCCCGAGCTCACGCTCCGTGACCAACGGCGGCTACGACGCAGGCTCGACGGGGCTCGCAAGGTCAGAAACCGGGCCGCGCAGCAGAAGATCACCGTCGAGATCACCGCCGACATCGAGCGGGCCGAGCGCCGGGTCGCCCGACGTCGCGCCGGCGTTCCCGCGATCACCTATCCGGAGGCGCTGCCGGTCAGCCGGCGCAAGGACGACATCCTGGAGGCGATCCGCGACAACCAGGTCGTGATCGTCGCCGGTGAGACCGGCTCGGGCAAGACCACCCAGCTGCCGAAGATCTGCCTGGAGCTCGGCCGGGGCGTCAGAGGGCTGATCGGGCACACCCAGCCCCGCCGGATCGCCGCCCGTACCGTGGCCGAGCGCGTCGCCGAAGAGCTCGACACCCCGCTCGGTGACGCCGTGGGCTACAAGGTGCGCTTCACCGACCAGGTGAGCGACGGCACGCTCGTCAAGGTCATGACGGACGGCATCCTGCTGGCCGAGCTGCAGAACGACCGCGACCTCGACCAGTACGACACGCTGATCGTCGACGAGGCGCACGAGCGCAGCCTCAACATCGACTTCATCCTGGGCTATCTCAAGCAACTGCTGCCGCGCCGCCCCGACCTGAAGGTGATCATCACCTCGGCGACCATCGACCCCGAACGCTTCTCCAAGCACTTCGGCGACGCGCCGATCGTGGAGGTCTCCGGCCGGACCTACCCCGTCGAGGTGCGTTACCGGCCGATCGCCGAGGACGACGACCAGATCCAGGCGATCGGCAGCGCCGTCGACGAGCTGTGCGCCGAGGGACCAGGCGACATCCTGGTCTTCCTCAGCGGCGAGCGGGAGATCCGCGACACCGCCGAGGCGCTCGCCAAGCGCAAGGACGCCGAGATCCTGCCGCTGTACGCCAGGCTGTCCGCCGCCGAGCAGCACAAGGTCTTCCAGCGGCACACCAGGCGCAGGGTCGTGCTGGCCACCAACGTGGCCGAGACCTCGCTGACCGTGCCCGGCATCAAGTACGTGGTCGACCCCGGATTCGCCCGCATCTCCCGCTACAGCCACCGGACCAAGGTCCAGCGCCTCCCCATCGAGGCGATCTCCCAGGCCTCGGCCAACCAGCGCAAGGGCCGCTGCGGCCGGGTCTCCGACGGCATCTGCATCCGGCTGTACGAGGAGGACGACTTCGTCACCCGGCCGGAGTTCACCGACCCGGAGATCCTCCGTACCAACCTCGCCTCGGTCATCCTGCAGATGACCTCGATCGGCCTGGGCGACATCGGGGCCTTCCCGTTCGTCGAGCCGCCCGACCAGCGCCAGGTCAGGGACGGCTACGACCTGCTCCAGGAGCTGGGCGCCTTCGACCAGGGGCGGCAGATGACCCCGCTCGGCCGCAAGCTGGCCGGGCTCCCCGTCGACCCGCGACTGGCCCGCATGGTGCTGGAGGCCGACCACAACGGCTGCGTCCGCGAGGTCATGGTCATCGCCTCCGCCCTGTCGATTCAGGACCCGCGCGAACGTCCGGCCGACAAGCAGCAGGCCGCCGACGACAAGCACCGCCGGTTCGCCGACAAGGAGTCCGACTTCGTCTCGTACCTGAACCTGTGGAACTACCTGCAGGAGCAGCAGAAGGAGCTCTCCTCCAGCGCGTTCCGGCGCCTGTGCAAGGCGGAGTTCCTCAACTACCTGAGGGTCCGCGAGTGGCAGGACGTCTACGGCCAGCTGCGCCAGATGTCGAAGACCCTCGGCGTCGCCCTCAACAGCGCCCCCGGCGACGAGCAGAAGATCCACATCTCCCTGCTCTCCGGCCTGCTCTCCCACGTCGGCGTCAAGGACATCGACAAGAAGACCACGGAGCCCGGTGCCCGCCGCGGCACGAACGAGCCGCGCAGGCCGATGACCGAGTACATCGGCGCGCGCAACGCCCGGTTCGCGATCTTCCCTGGTTCCGCGCTCGCCAAGAAGCAGCCGCTCTGGGTGATGTCCGCCGAGCTGGTGGAGACCTCCCGGCTCTGGGCCCGGGTCAACGCCAAGATCGAACCGGAGTGGGTCGAACCGCTCGCCGCGCACCTGATCAAACGCACCTACTCCGAGCCGCACTGGGAGAAGAAACAGGGCTCGGTGATGGCGTACGAGAAGGTCACCCTGTACGGGGTGCCGATCGTGGCCCAGCGCAAGGTCAACTACGGCCGCATCGACCCCGAGCTGAGCCGGGAGCTGTTCATCCGGCACGCCCTGGTCGAGGGCGACTGGGAGACCCACCACGCCTTCTTCGCCGAGAACCGCAAGCTCCTCGAAGAGGTCGAGGAACTGGAGGAGCGGGCCAGGCGCCGCGACATCCTCGTCGACGACGAGACCCTGTTCGACTTCTACGACCAGCGCGTTCCCGCGGACGTCGTCTCGGGCCGGCACTTCGACTCCTGGTGGAAGAAGGCCCGCGCCGACCAGCCCGACCTGCTCAGCTTCGAGAAGTCGATGCTGATCAGCGAGTCGGCGGGCGACGTCAGCCGGCGCGACTACCCCGACGTGTGGCGCCAGGGCGGCCTGCGCTTCCCGCTGACCTACCAGTTCGAGCCTGGCACCGACGCCGACGGCGTCACCGCGCACATCCCGCTCGCGCTGCTCAACCAGGTCAACGTCGAGGGGTTCGACTGGCAGATCCCCGGGTTGCGCGAGGAGTTGCTCACCGCGCTCATCCGCAGCCTGCCCAAGAACATCCGGCGTAACTTCGTCCCGGCCCCCAACTACGCCAAGAGGATCCTGGAGCGGGCCAAGCCCACCCAGGAGCCGCTGCTCGCGGTGCTGGAGCGCGAGCTGCTCAACCTGACCGGCTTCCAGGTGACCCGCGAGAACTGGCAACCGGACCTGGTCCCGGACCACCTCAAGATCACCTTCAGGGTGACGGACGGCCGCAGGCAGAAACTGGCCGAGAGCAAGGACCTGGCCGACCTCAAGCGGCGCCTCGCCCCCAAACTCCGCCAGACCCTCTCCAAGGCCGCCGACGGCCTGGAGAGAACCGGCCTGACGGGGTGGACCGTGGGCGCGCTGCCCAAGACGTTCGAGCAGCGCAGGATGAAGGCCTATCCGGCGCTCGCCGACGAGGGCGCCACCGTGGCGGTACGGATGTTCGAGACCGAGGCCGAGCAGCGCCGGGCCATGTGGGAGGGCACCCGCAGGCTGCTGCTGCTCAACACCCCGTCCCCGGCCAAATGGGTGCTCGGCCGCCTCGGCAACCAGTCCAAGCTCGCCCTGAGCCGGAGCCCGCACGCCGGTGCCGTCGCCCTGTTCGACGACTGCATCGCCTGCGCCGCCGACCACCTCATGAACGAGTACGGCGGGCCGGTCTGGGACGAGTCCGCCTTCACCGCCCTGCACGAGGCGGTCCGCGCCGAGCTCTTCGACACCACGGCCGAGACGGTCGCTCGCGTGGAGAGCATCCTCAAGGTCTGGCACACCGTCTCGACGCTGCTGCCCGAGTCCCGGGGGACGCCCGCGATCGAGGACATCCGCGACCAGGTGGCCAACCTGGTCTACCCGGGCTTCGTCACCGAGACCGGTTACAAGCGCCTGCCCGACCTGCTCCGCTATCTCAAGGGGGCCGAGCGGCGGCTGGAGAAGGTGCACGAGGACGCGTTCCGCGACGGGGAGCGGATGGGCAAGGTGCACGACATCGAGGACGACTATCACGAGCTGGTCGAGAAGCTCCCCCCGGCCCGCCGCGCCGACGACGACGTCCGGCAGATCCGCTGGATGATCGAGGAGCTCAGGGTCAGCTACTTCGCCCAGACCCTCGGCACCCCGTACTCGATCTCCGACAAGCGCATCCGCAAGGCGATGGAGAAACTCTGACGGTTCACACAGGGAGGCGAACCGTCTGGCTTGATTTCGCGGAGCCGTTGCCACATCTCGACCACCGCTCACCTGGCGCTGGTCGCCCTGAGGTCTCCGGCTTGATGTCGGCGGAACCGTTGCCACGAGCCGAGGCTCCGCCGGATCGCGAGAGTTACAGGAAGATCGAGGTGTCGAGGTCGAAGTCGACGGGGGAGGGGATCCGGAGCGGTTTGCCCAGCTGGACGCGTGTGACGGTCCGGTAGGCGCCGTCCTCGGGATCGCTGAGAACCGTTGCCGTTCCAGGGGTGACGATCGGGTCGACGAGCAGCATGATCGGCACCCCGCCCGTGGCGTAGATGCGGGGTTTGTCGTCGCGGTCGGTTCGGGCGCTCCCTGGGGAGACGACCTCGGTGACCATGATCAAACCGGAGGAGCGCAGCTCCAGGGCACCCCAACGCGGGCAGTCCGCGGGGGCGATGACGAAGTCGGGGATGAGGCTGTCTCGGGGACCGTCGATGCAGATGTTCACTCCGCCCACGTGTGCGCGCCAGTCGCGCTCCATGACGACCGGCTGCAACGCGTAGGAGAGGAGCGTCGCGCTCCAGCTGTGTTCGGGGGTGCCCACGGGGCTCACGATCAGACTCCCGTCGATGACTTCGGCGCGGAAGCCGGGGGTGGGGGGCAGCGTTTCGAGGAGATCCCGCGCCGTACGAGCGGGTGGCGGATCCTTCGAGGAAGCATGGTGTGAGGGACGTCCCCGTGTCGTTGCCACCATCGCCCTATCCCCCTCCGTGTTCGACCAAGCACGCTAAGTGTCGCACGGACTCTCTTTGGGGCCGGGACACATGCCCTCCGGTTATGGATCAGCTTGGCGGGGTGTCGGCAGAGGGGCGCGTTTGTACGAGGGGGCTCGCTCCGGAGTGGTCCTCGGCTGTCCGTTTTGCCGGGTCGGGCTACGATCAGATGGGTTTGGGAAAGGGGGCGGCGTGGTCAGGGCGCTGGTGTTCGACGTGGGTGAGACGCTGATCGACGAGACGCGGATCTGGTCGCGCTGGGCCGATCGGCTCGGTGTCACCCCCTTCACCATGCTCGGCGTGCTGGGCGGCATGGCCGCGCTCGACCGGTCGTTCGAGGACGCGTTCCGGCTGCTGCGGCCCGGGTTCGACGTCGAGGCCGAGCAGGAGGCGTGGAAGCGTGACGACCCCGCCGGGCTCCGGGTGAACTTCGACGCCGACGACCTCTATCCGGACGTACGGCCTGGCCTGGCCGCGTTGCGCGGGCTCGGGTACGAGCTGATCATCGCGGGCAACCAGCCGCCGCAGGCGTATAACGCGCTGGCCGAGATGGATCTGCCCGTCGACGCGATTCACACCTCCGACGGCTGGGGTGTGTCCAAGCCCGATCCGGGCTTCTTCGCGAAGGTCGTCGCGGTGTCGGGGCGCGAGGCCGGCGAGATCCTCTACGTGGGAGACCGGCTCGACAACGATGTCCGGCCCGCCCGCGCGGCCGGAATGTGGACCGCGCTGATCCGCCGGGGCCCGTGGGGTCACCTGCACGCCGCCCGCCCTGAGGCGGCCGAGGCCGACCACGTCATCGACGACTTCCCCGGCCTCGTCGCGGCGCTGACTCGCGAGACCGGCGGTTGATCGCGGACCGCTCGCGGTGCCGGGGCGGGGGGGGTGCGTGTCTCGTGGACCCTGTTACTGACGATCAAAATGGGCGTTATCCAGAAGGTTCCTGATCATTGCAGGTCAGGGGCGTGATCATGGGTAACGTCGAGCCTCAGGTTCAGCAGCCGATCCAGGTGTCCACGCGGGGCCGGGTACCCGGCACGTGGCTTCGACGGCGTCCTCGGTGAGGACACCGCGAAGGGCCTTCCGCACGAGCCGGATCAGTCGGGTTCGATGTGGATGGCGCGTTCCTCGGCTGACAGGTCTCCGCTGTCGGGGCCGACATCCCGGGCGTACTCCTCGGACGTCTCGTCCGGGCCGATGCCCTCATCGGGTGCCACCAGCCGGTCCTCCTCGCGTGGCGGCCGTCGCTCGTGGTTCGGGGCCTCACGCCAGAGACGTTCGTCAAGCGTGTCCCGATGTTCGGGGTCGTCCGGGCGGATCTCGTGGTGCAGACCGAGGTCATCGGTCCACTCCTCGACCTCGACCGCCTGCTCGTCGCTTAGACCTTTACGGTCCGGGGGCATTTGACTCATATTCCGGCCTTACCCGTTTTACGCCCGAAAACCCACAGGTCAGAGCATGGCTCGGCGGCCGCCGAGCCATGCCGCACCAAGCGGGTACGGTCACCCGTCGCCGAGCCAGACGAGGTCGGAGCCGAGCCGGTACGCGGCGCTCCGCACGCTCGTCCACCGGCCGAATCCCCTGATCGCGCCGACGGTGGCCGCGTCGCCGCCCGGCAGGGCCAGTCCGTACGCCACCACCCGCGCCACGATCTCCTCGTCCTCGGCCTCCCGGACCAGCGCGAACACGCGGGGCAACCCTCCGGCCAGTGCCCGCACCTCCTCCCTGCTGAGCGGCGAATCGGACTGCCAGGACAAACCGCCCCCGCCGTCTCCGGTCTCGCCGTGCCGTGAGCCCATGCCGTGGTAAACAGTCGGGTAGTCGGAACCGTTGAAGTGCTCCATCTCGGGTGCTTCCTTCCGGCATCGGGACCGGGGCGGGCGTGGCCTGTCAGCGAAGCCCGCCCCGGTCTCCTTCTCTTCCTTGGTGTTCGTACGACCACAGGGCTCTCCGGTTGACCGGTAACTGCCGAACCGTGCACTTATTGTGATCGCCTCCTCACTCTGAGTATAGTTGCATGCACGACACGTGCTCCACAAGTTGTCCAACTTGATTGTTTGAGCTGGCATCCGGTTTGCGTTGATCTGTTCAGGAAGGAGGAGCGTGGCTGCTCCAAAGTGGGTCACGTTGCGTTCTCAGTGGCTCGGCCAGCAGCTCCGGGAGTTGCGCGAGGCCAACGATCTGCTCCTCAAAGACGTGGCCGAGTATCTGCAGCGAGATCCGGGCACCGTCAGCCGCTTCGAGTCCGGCGGCTATCCCATCCGACGCCCGGACCTGCTGGCTCTTCTCGATCTGTACGGCGTGGCCGACGGCAGGCGCCGCGAGAGCCTGATGAAACTCAGCCAGGAGGTCTGGCAGAAGGGTTGGTGGGACGGATACGCCAACGAGGTCGCCGGTGCGTTTGTCGACTATGTGTGGCTGGAGTCCCGCGCGGCCGAGATCCGTACCTTCGACAACACCCTGCTCCCAGGTTTGCTGCATACCTCGCAATACGCGCGGGCAGCGATCACGGCGGCCGAGTACGACGCGAAAAGCGAGCAGATCGACCGGTGGGTCGAGCTTCGCATGACTCGCCAAGGGATTCTCGAAAGAGAAAACCCACCCCGGTTCTCAGCGATCATCGATGAGGCCATCCTGCGTCGCGAGGTCGGTGGCGCAGGGTGTTTGTCAGCGCAGCTGCGACACCTGGCGGGCCTTATCGCCGAACCGAATGTCGAGATTCGTGTGCTGCCGTTCAGTGCTGGGGCGCACGCCAGTCCAACCGGTGCGTTCCGTATTTTCTCGATGGAGAAACCGTTTCCCGAGATCGGCTATGCGGAGACCCCAAAAGGGGCTATCTATGTTGAATCACCCGATACTCAACGCTTCATGCAGGCGTACGATGAATTGCGAGAGCTGGCTCTCACGCCTGAGGAGTCGGCTGAGTTGATCTCCGTGACAGCAGAGGAACTGCTGCGGTGAAACCGATGAAAGGGCATGGCATGCCTACTCCCGAGGACCTGGCCGGTGTTGCCTGGCGCATCAGCACGAAAAGCGACAACGGTGGCGGAAGCTGTGTGGAGGCGGGGCCGTTGGCGGATGGTAGTGGGCGGGTGGCGGTGCGGCACAGTCATCGGCCCGGTGGTGAGGTGATCGTCTATACCCGTGCCGAGTGGGAGGCGTTCGTCGGCGGCGTCAAGGACGGGGAGTTCGACTTCCCTGGCACCTCGCGCTGAGACGAGAGGGCTGAACTCGATCAGGCCCGGTCCGGTCATTCGTCCGACAGGTAGATGGGACGTCCTTCGTGCCGGGCGAGGCGGGCGGTGAGCAGGCGGGTGGTGATGTTCCCCGAAAGGAGGGTGACGGCGGTGTGCCACGGGAGGAACGCCACCTCGTCAAGCTCCTCGGCCTCCGGAGTGATCTGGTCGGCATCGCTCAGCACGCCGCCGTCGAACACGAAGCTGATCAGCGGGCGGGGGCGTTCCCCCGACGGGGGGCTCCAATGGACCACGAGGAGATCACCCACCTCGACGGGCACGCCGAGTTCCTCGGCCACCTCGCGCCTCGCGCACTCGTGGGGCGCCTCGTCCTCTTCCACGACCCCACCGGGAAAGTCCCAGGTCGGCCGGTAGTTGGGCTTGACCAGCAGCACCCGGCCCTCGGGGTCGGTGATCAGCAGGCAGGCGCAGACGAACACGGTGGGCAGGGTGGCGTACCAGGTGACGGGGTCGAGGTAGGGCTTGCTCACCCTCGCCACGCTACCGCCGAGAGCCGTCCGTCCCCGGCAAGGCCCGCCGAGGCGTCACCGGTCACTCGTATCCGGAAGGCCGAACGTCACCGCCCGGTCGAGCTTCCCAACCCGGCATGTTCCCCTCCCCGACGGCAGGTGTTCCGGTGGGCGATCCTTCTGCTCAGCCGAGCTTCTTGACCAGCACCTCGAACTCCAGGTCGTCCCTGGTCGGCAGGCCGAAGCTCTCGTCGCCGTAGGGGAACGGGGCCGTCTCGCCGGTGCGGACGTAGCCTCGGCGCACGTACCAGGCGAGCAGTTCCTCGCGGACCGAGATCACCGTCATGTGCATCTCGTCCACCCCCCACTCGTCGCGGGCGAGACGCTCGGCCTCGGCGAGGACCGCCTTGCCGAGGCCGCCGCCCTGCAGCGTGGGGCGTACGGCGAACATCCCGAAGTACGCGTGCCCGTCCCGGCGCTCCACCTGGCAGCAGGCGATGATCTCGCCCTCCGACTCCACGACCAGCACCCGGCCGTCCGGGTTCAGCACCGCGGCGGCCACGCCCCCGGCGTCCGTCCGCTGCCCGCCCAGCAGGCTCGCCTCGCTCGTCCAACCGGCCAGGCTCGACTCGCCCCGGTAGGCCGACTCGACCAAGGAGACCAGGGGGAGGACGTCCGCGTCGGTGGCGGTACGGAAGGTCGGTTGGGCGGTCCGCAAGGGGCTGTTCATGCGTCTTGTCCTTCAACAGGGAATGGCGAGGCGTCCGATGCCGTGGGTCGAATCTAATCAGGCCGTGGTGAGGGAGCGGTCGCGGTTGACCAGGGCGGCGTAGGGGCCGCCGGCGGCGAGGAGGTCGTCGTGGCCGCCGCGTTCGACGACACGGCCCCGGTCGAGGACCACGATCTGGTCGGCGTCGCGGATCGTCGACAGCCGGTGCGCGATCGTGATGGTGGTCCGGCCGCGCGACAGGGTGTCCAGCGCCTCCTGGACGGCGCGCTCGGTCTGGGTGTCCAGGGCACTGGTGGCCTCGTCGAGGACCAGTACGGGCGGGTCGCGCAGCAGCGTCCTGGCGATGGCCAGGCGCTGCTTCTCACCGCCGGAGAAGCGGTAGCCGCGCTCGCCGACCACGGTGTCGTACCCCTCGGGCAGCGAGGCGATGTGGTCGTGGATCCGGGCGGCCCGGGCGGCGGAGACGATCTCCTCGTCGGTGGCCGAGGGGTTGGCGAACCGCAGGTTGTCGGCGATCGAGGAGTGGAACAGGTAGGTCTCCTGGGAGACCACGCCGACCGTCTCGGCCAGGGCCTCGAAGGTCAGCTCCCGCACGTCCACCCCGTCGATGGTGATCCGCCCGCCGGTCACGTCGTACAGCCGGGGCAGCAGG
This sequence comes from Streptosporangium sp. NPDC049644, assembly GCF_040675205.1. Taxonomy (NCBI): domain Bacteria; kingdom Bacillati; phylum Actinomycetota; class Actinomycetes; order Streptosporangiales; family Streptosporangiaceae; genus Streptosporangium; species Streptosporangium sp. NPDC049644. The sequence continues at coordinate 47,542 of NZ_JBFAOJ010000032.1, forward strand.
TAGCTCAGCGTGGTCTTGCCCGAGCCGGTCTCGCCGACCACGGCCAGGGTGGTGCCGGCGGGGACGACGAGGTCGATGTCCGACAGGGTCGGGGTCTCTCCGTAGGAGAAGTCGACGTGCTCGAAGCGGATCTCGCCGCGTACCGTCTTCGGCGTGTGGGTGCCGGGGTGGATGTCCACGGCCAGGTCCAGATACTCGAAGATCCGGGCGAACAGCGCCAGGGAGCTCTGCACGTCGACGCCGAGCCGGAGCAGCGACACCGAGGGGCGGAACAGGTTCAGCTGGAGGGTGGTGAAGGCGACGACGGTGCCGATGGAGATCGCCGAGGTCAGCCCGGTGGCCCAGTAGATCATCGCGGGCATGGCCGCCATGATGATCTGGATGGTGGACTGCCGCCAGCGCCCGGCCATGCTGGAGCGGAGCTCCAGGACGGCCAGCTCGTCCGAGGCGGCGGAGAACCGTCTGGCGAGCTCGGGGCCCTGGCCCATCGTCCGGCCCAGCAGGATGCCGCTGATCGACAGCGACTCCTGGATCATCGACGACATGGCGGCCATCTTCCGCTGCCGCTCGGAGGTGATCTTCCTGCGCTCCCGGCCGACCCTGCGGCTGATGCCGACGAAGAGCGGGAGCAGCAGCAGCGACACCACGGTCAGCCGCCAGTCCAGCACGAGCATCGCGATGACCGTCGCGATCACGGTGGTCAGGTTGGAGACGATCGCGGCGGCGGTGGAGGTGACCACCAGCTGCATGCCGCCGATGTCGCTGGCGATGCGCGACTGCACCTCGCCGGTCCTGGTGCGGGTGAAGAAGGCCATGGACATGCGCTGCAGGTGGCCGTAGACGGCGGTGCGCAGATCGTGCATGACACGCTGGCCGACCCTGTTGGAGATCAGCATCTGGATGACGTCGAGCACGCTGGTGACGACGGCGACCGCGACCATGCCGAGTACGAGCAGCGTCAGCAGGCCGGTCCTGCCGTGCGGGATGGCGTCGTCGAGCACCGCGCGGAGCATGAACGGCGAGGCCAGCGAGACGAGCGAGGACAGTCCGATGAGGGCGCCCACGATGACCAGCCGGCCCCGATAGGGGCGGAACAGGCCGACGACGCGCCGCAGCGGCGCGCGGGGTTCGCCGTTCGCGTTTTCGGCAGGTGCCTCGTCGCCGGGAGGCGCTGTGTCCTTGGAGGGCGCTTCGTCCGCGCGGGGATCGTCGGTCATGTGAGGGGTTTCGTGCCGTTCGGCATTCCTGGTCTGTTCCGTCATGGAGCTCCCTTCTGAAGTTTGCTCGGACTAGAGATTACTGTGCTGGTCAGACCCCTCCTTGGGCAGTCGGCTCGTCGAGGAGTTCACCCGGCGGGAGAGAACCGGACTCGAAACGGCCGTTCACGCGGGAGGCCCGGCCCGTGCGGGTGGGGATCTCCGGGCTTCGGCGCCGGGGAGGAACCGGCAACTTTCCTGACAGCGGATCGTTGATCTATCCGAAAGCGATCTATAACGTCATTTAGCGTGACTCGTCCCCCCAAGTTGCTTAAAGTACTGATCGCCGCAGTTGTACTGATGCCCATCGGTCTCGCCTCCCTGCCCGCCTCCGCCGACCCCGCCCCGGACCCGGAGCACCCCTGGCGCCTGGAGCAGTGGCCCCAGACCCAGCCCTGGCAGCGGGACGCCCCCGAGGACTCGGCCGCACGGCGCGCCGAGCCCGCCGCCCCGGCACCGATCGACCCGCAGAACTGGAAGAACCCGGACCACATGACGTGGGCCGACTACCGCAAACCACCCGGCACCAACTGGGCCGACCCTGCGGTCAAGGGTTCCAAGCGCACCTTCCGCGGCGCGCTCGTCCTGGCCGACTATCCCAACCAGCCGTTCGTGGTCACCCAGCCCAAGGGCTCGACGGTCTTCAAAAACCCCAGTGCCGAGGCCCACGACGTCCCCCGTGACCAGGTCGCCGGCTTCTACCGGGACTTCCTCAACACCCCCAACGACCTCAACCGGGGCCACACCATCCACGAGTACTGGATGGAGGACTCAGGGGGGCGCTACGGCGTGGAGCTGACCGCGTTCGGCCCCTACCAGATGCCGGGCAAGTCACACGAGTACGCCATGGAGTTCCAGGGAGGCACCGCCTGCCCGGCCGGTGACGCCTGTAACCGCAACATCAGGACCGACGCGCGGGCGGCGTGGATCGGCGACGTCGGCCAGGAGGTTCCGGCGGGCTTCGACTTCGTCTTCTACCTGAGCGCAGGACAGGACGAGTCGGCCACCTGGCAGGAGTTCGGCTCGATCAAGTTCCCCACCAAGGAGGCGGTGACCGACGACTTCGGCCCGCCCGACCCGGCCCTGCCCAACTGGGCCAGGACCCGCTACGTGGAGTGGACGTCCTGGGCCTCGGCCGCCTCCATCTGGCCCAACGCCGGGGGCGGGTCCTCCACCCAGGCGGAGAGCTCGGGGCAGGGCGTCTACGCCCACGAGCTCAGTCACATCCTCGGCATCGGCGACAACTACAACAACCCGTTCGGGGTACCGCCGCGCCGGGCGTACACCGGGATCTGGGAGATGCTCAGCCGGGGCAGCTTCAACGGCCCGGGTGGCCCGCACAGCCGCTGGCTGATCCCGCCCACCTCGGGTGGCTCCATGGGAGCCCAGCACATGCTCCGAAACAAGATCAAGCTTGAGATGGTGGACGAGGACAACGTGCTGCGCCTGTCCCGTGAGGCGCTGGCCGAGTCCGGGGTCGTCGTGGCGGAGGTGACCGCCCGAGTGATCCAGCCGGGACCGGCCGGCCTGTCCGGGGTCAACATCGCCTTCGGTGACGGCGACCGCAGCCCGGCCTGCGACGTGCGCGTCGACCCGCTCTGCGACGGCGGCGGATACCAGAACTACACGGTCGAGGTCGTGGACAGGATGGGCGCCGACTCCTTCACGCCCGACTCGGGGGTGCTGCTGGCCAAGACCAAGAACGCCGACCAGGCGCCCTTCGAGTGGGTGATCGACGCCAACCCGCAGGACATCGGGATGACCGACTATGTCCTGCCGGACGGCACCGCCGTGCCCATCACGATCGGCGACTACCGCCAGCTGTCGGACGCCCTGTTCCACGCGGGCACCGGCTCGGGTTCCGAGTTCGAGTACGTGGACGAGGCCAACCGGCTGCACTTCTACGTCCTGGATCTCAAGCGCGACCGCAAGGGCGTGCTCTCCTACACGGTGGCGATCCGCTCGCTGGACGGCGCCGGCCCGAACAAGCGCGGCGTGAAGGTGCTCCCGTCCGTCGGCCTCCCGTCCGGCGACGGCCTGTCCACCTGCCGCTTCCCGCTGTTCAACACCGGCAAGGCGGCCCAGGCCGCCGGGCAGCACCCCGAGGATGTGAGCGCCTATCTCAAGAGTGACGTCTACCGGCTGTCGGCGAAGGTCGAGGGCCGAGGCTGGACCGCCTCGCTGCCCAACGAGCTCGCGACCGCGGGGTCGGGCAAGAGCACGCTGGTCGCCGTCAACGCCCTGCGGGCGGCGGGTGGCAGCCACCTCGCGAAGGTGACCCTGACCGCCACCTCGGAGAGCGACCCGGCCAAGACCGCCAAGGCGACCTGTCAGGTGCTGGGGCGCTGAGGCCCGGACCGTGTCAACCCGGCGTCACCCCGGCGTCACCCCGGCGTCACCCCGGCGGGGTGACACGGAAGTGTCCATCGCGAGGGCGCGCGGAGCGTCCCTTGTGATCGAATGGAGTCGATCGTCCGGCCACCGGACGATCGACTCCAGGGCGTGTCGTGGTCTTCCTGCGAGGAGTGTGAATGGCCGGGCCGTCGAACGTGCCTGATCGGCGTGGCTCCAGAGCGCCGAGACGCCGGATCCCACTGGCGGCGCCCGCGGTGGCGGGGATCGCCGCGGCGGTGGCCAGCGTCCTGGCGACCTCGCTGGACGTGTGGGAGCTGCCCACCGAGGCCAAGATCGGTGCCACCGCGGTCGCCGGTCTCCTGGTCGGGCTGCTCACCTGGGCGACGACCGGCAAGCAGGCCGAGGGGCGGGGCACGGCCGCCACGACGGTGTCGCGCCCGCCGGACCAGTGGCCGCCGGTCTCCGCGCACTTCACAGGCCGCACCGAGTCGCTGGCCGAGCTGCGCGAGGTCTTCGCCGCGCGCCGCCGCTCCAGGGACCACGCGGAGAACGCCTCGCCGCTGGTCGTCTCGGTGTACGGCAGAGGCGGGGTGGGCAAGTCCGTGCTCACCGCCAGGTTCGGCCACGAGATCGCCGGGAGCTTTCCCGACGGCCGCCTCTACGCGGACCTGCGCGGCGAGGTGGAGGCTCCGGTCGGCCCCGAGGAGGTGCTGATCGGCTTCCTGCGCGCGCTCGGCGTCCGGGTCACCACCGACCCCGGAGGTCTCGCCGAGCTCCGCGCGCTCTGGCTGACCTGGACCAAGGGCAGGCGCATCCTTATCTGCCTGGACAACGCCCACGACGGCGACCAGGTCAAGGACCTGATCCCGGCCGAGCCCGGGTGCGCGGTCCTGATCACCTCCAGGCAGCCGCTGTTCCTGCTCAACACCTACGACAAGCGGCTGTCGGTGTTCAGCGAGGCGCAGGGTGTCGAGCTGCTGGCCCGGCTGGCCGGGGACGACAGGGTCGCCGCCGACCTGGAGTCGGCCCAGGAGATCGTACGGATGTGCGACCACCTGCCGCTGGCCATCAGCATCTGCGGCGGACGCCTGGCCACCCGGGAGAACTGGACGCTGCGCCGGCTCGCCGACCGGCTGCGGGACGAGCGCCGCCGCCTGGACCAGCTTGAGCTCGCCCGCAGGCTGGACAAGAGCGTGCGGGCCTCCCTCCAGCTGAGCTACGACGACTGCACCGGCCTGCAGCGCCGCCTGCTGCGCCTGCTCAGCCTGCTGAGCGCTCCCGACGTGCCCGGCTGGGTGGCGGGGGAACTGCTCGCCACCTCGGAACCCGAGGGCGCCGACCAGCTGGAGGCGCTCATCGACGCCCAGCTCGCCGAGTGCTCGGGTACCGACCTCTCCGGGGTGATGCGCTACCGGCTGCACGACCTCGTCAGGATCTTCGCCCGCGAGCTGGCGTTCTCCGACGACGACGAGAGTCACCGCCGGGCCGCCATCGAACGGGTCCTGTCCGGCTACCGCCGCCGCGCGGAGGCGGCGGCCGTGGCCCGCTGGCCACAGGACTGGGGCCGCAGGGTCAGGCCCGGTGGGCCGGGAGCGGTGACGCAGGCCCAGGTCTCGGCGGCCGACTGGCTCAACGCCGAGCGGCTGACCCTGGTCGCCGTGATCGGCCAGGCCAGGGGCATGGAGATGTGGGAGCTGGCCTGGGGGCTCGGCCGGGCCTTCTGCTCGCTCTGCCACTCGCTGCGGGCCTACTGGTCCGACTGGCGGGCGGTCGCCGAGATCCTGTGCGAGGCCGCGGAGCGGATGGACGACCGGCGGGCGCTGGGCATCGCGCTGCTGGATCGGGCGGCGGTGGCGGGCGGTCAGGGCGGCCACCACAGCGCCGCGGCGGACGCCGAACGGGCCCTGGAGATCTTCACCGACCTCGGCGAGTCCTGGTGGGCGGCGCGGGCGATGCGCACGGTCGGCATGACCCTGTTCAACAACGGCAACCTGGACCGGGGACAGGGCTACCTGATCGGCGCGGTCACCGCCTTCAAGGGCGAGGAGGACCGCTGGTGGACGGCCAGGACCCGGCGCAACCTCGCGGAGCTCAGGCTCGCCCAGCGCAGGCCCGAGGAGGCGCGCGAACTGCTGGAGGAGGCCCTGGGGGTGTTCGAGCGCGACCGCAACCGCTACTCGGAGGCGCAGACGCTGCGCGCCTACGGAGAGGTGCTCGGCGTGACGGCCAGGGGGCTGCACGCCGCGGGTGATCGCCGGGCCGCCGAGGAGGACTTCGCCAGGGCCGGTTTCAGCCTGGACCGGGCGGCCGAGATGTTCCGGCTCCGCGGCGAGCTGTGGGAGGAGGCCAGGTGTCTGCGCGCGGCGGGGGAGGTCGGCAACCCGGCCAACGCGCTCCGCGAGCTCACCTACGTGCGCCGGGCCACCGAGATGCTGAGCGCGCTCGGCGACTCGTGGGGCGTGGCCAGGGCCGAGCTGTCGGCGGGACGCGCCCACGGGCGGCTCGGCCGTACGCGAGAGGCGCAGGAGTCACTGCTGCGGGCGGTGCGCGACTTCGAGGAGCTGGGTGACCGCTGGTGGATGGCCAGGAGCCTTCGCTACCTGGGGGAGGCGTATCTGGAGGCGGGTGAGCGGCAGCCCGCGGTGGACGCTCTGCGCCAGGCCCAGGACATCTACCGCAGTCTCGGCAACCAGGCGGGGATGGGCCGCACCCTGGAACTCCTGCGCCGTGCGGAGGGCTGAGCGTCCTTTGGGAAATACGGCGGCTCGGGGTCCGCGCCGGGTTCTTCGGTCACAACGGCCGATGGCGGCTCGGAGCCCGCGCCCGACGAGGTCAGGGATCGGCGGCCGTCAGCAGGTGCCTGGCGGCGTCGCGGGCCTCGTCGATGCTCCGGTGGAACAACTTTCTGATCTGCTGGGCCTGCTCGGTCAGGCGTTCCAGGTGCGTGTCCTGCGCGGTCTCGGCGACCGGTGCCTCGTACTGCGGGGTCCGTTCGGCGAGTACTGGGGGACCTGTCCCAGCCGGGCCGCGCGCAGCGCCTGCGGGCCGGCGCGCAGGACCGAGGAGATCGAGTCGGGCAGAGCCAGATCGATCAGCAGATGGGGGGAGCGTCTCCTCGGATCTACGGGACCTCCTCGCGCCGGGACACAGGCGGGCACCTTCACCGTAATTGCAGCGTGGAGGCCTCGTCGTTCACGACGGGGAGGAAACGCGGGAAAACGGTGCCGCCCGGTAGCGGTGAGTGACAGGATCGGTGCGTGCTGGTGACGGAAATGCTGAAACTCGCGCCCTCCCCCGAACAGGGACAGGCCCTGCTGGCGACGATGCGCGCGTGTAACGCCGCCGCGACCAGGGCCGCCGAGGTCGCGTTTGCGCACCGCACCGCGAACAAGATCGCTTTGCAGAGGCTCGTCTACGCCGAACTGCGCCACGGGTTCGGGTTGTCGGCGCAGATGGCCGTTCGCTCCATCGCCAAGGCCTGCGAGGCCTACAAGCGTGACAAGACCATCAAACCGGTCTTCCGCCCGTTGGGGGCGGTCGCCTACGATCAGCGCATCCTTACCTGGAAGGGACAAGAGGCGGTCAGTCTCCTCACCTTGGGCGGCCGGGTCGTCGTGCCCGTCCTCTATCGGGGGCGGTGGCTGCAGCGTGAGGGGACGAGGTTGCGGGGGCAGGCCGATCTCGTCTACCGCGATGGGGTGTTCTTCCTCGCCGTGGTCGTCGAGATCCCCGAACCACCACGGCAGCAGGAGACGCAGGGGTGGCTGGGGGTGGATCTGGGCATCGTCAACCTCGCCACCGACTCCACCGGCGAGTCCTACAGCGGCAAAGGGGTACGGGCGGTGCGGCGGCGTAACGCCCGGCTGCGGGCCCGGCTGCAGGCCAAGGGCACCAAGTCCGCCAAGCGGCTGCTGAAGAGGCGCCGTCGTAAGGAGTCACGGTTCGTCCGGAACGTCAACCATGTCATCGCCAAGAAACTGGTCGGCAAGGCCAAAGACACCCGCTCCGGGATCGCCCTGGAAGACCTCACGGGCATCCGGGATCGGGTCACGGTTCACAAGGCTCAGCGTGCCGACCTGCACTCGTGGGGTTTCCATCAGCTGCGCACGTTCGTGACCTACAAGGCCGCCCTGGCCGGGGTGGCCGTGCGGTTGGTGGATCCGCGCAACACCTCCCGCACCTGCCCCGGCTGCGGTCACCTCGACAAACGGAATCGTCCCGCCCGGGATGAGTTCCGGTGTGTTTCGTGCGGGCTCGCTGGCCTGGCGGATCACTTCGCGGCGATCAACATCGGTCGCCGGGCAGTGGGTCACGCTGCCGACGACGCGGCCTGAACCGTACCTGCCAGGTACGGCGAGGAGCTGCAAGCTCGGTCCTTTCAGGGCCGAGAAGCTGACTCTTCCTCATCGAGAAAAATGCGGTGCATTTACGGACGCGGTACATGGACATCGGCAATTACGGAAATAGGTCCTAGGCGTTAACTGGCCATACGTAAAGGGGCGTATAAACTTGGCGGCGATGAACGACTTCACGCGTTGGATTGATCTTGAAGGTGCCGTCAACGTACGCGACCTCGGCGGGCTCGCCACGGTGGACGGCGGGACCACACGCTTCGGCCGCATCTACCGGGCCGACAACCTGCAGGGGCTGACCGAGCGGGACATTCAGCTGCTCGTCGCCGACCTGAAGCTCCGCAACGTCGTCGACCTGCGCTCCGGTCCCGAGGTGCGCCTGGAGGGGCCGGGGCCGCTCACCGGGGTGCCGGAGGTGAACATCCACCACCTCACCCTGTTCGCCGAGGGCGGCAGGTACACCGACGTCGAGGCCGACACCATCGAGGGCGACAGGGTGCTGCCCTGGACGGCGCGGGACGAGGAGGACCTCGCCGAGTTGCGGGTGACCGGTTACTACTACGCCTACCTCCGCGACCGTCCCGATTCGGTCCTGGCGGCCCTGCGCGCCATGGCCCGCGACGACGGCGCGGCCCTCGTGCACTGCGCGGCGGGCAAGGACCGCACCGGTGTCGTCAGCGCCCTCGCGCTGGAGGTCGCCGGTGCCACCCGTGAGGCGATCGTCGCCGACTACGTCGCCACGGGCGACCGCCTGGAGGGCATCCTGGCCCGGTTGCGTTCCAGCGCCACCTACCGTGACGACCTCGACAACCGGCCGGCCGACGACCACCGGCCGAGGCCCGAGTACATCGAGCAGTTCCTGCACGTCCTGGACAACCGGTTCGGCGGCCCGCTCGAATGGCTCGCCTCGCACGGCTGGAGCGAGAACGACTCCGGTCTCCTCCGCGCCCGCCTGCGCGACTGAGGTCCCCGGTCAGGTCGTGCGACCGGCCCGCGCCTCCGGTACGGAGGCGCGGCACCCGGCTGTAGGTCTCCTCAGAGGGTGACGACCCGGCGCTCGGCGGCCGAGCGCCGGGCCGCCTCCAGCACGGCGAGAGCCTCGACGACCTCCTCGGGGCCGACCGGCGGCGGAGCGCCCTGGCGCAGACAGGCGGCCACGGCCGGGTAGAACCCGGCGTAGCCGCCGGGTTCGGTGGGGACGACGCGGTTGTCGTCGTCGGTGCCGAGGGTGCCCCACCGCTCCGGAGGCTCCGCACCGAAGCCGGGAGAGGCGGGGGTGAGACCGGCGCGCAACTGCTCCTCCTGCACGTCCAGCCCGTACTTCAGGTAGCCCGCCCGCGAGCCGAGCACCCGGAATCGGGGGCCCAGCCGGGGGGTGACCGCGCCGGCCCACAGGTGGGAACGGGCCCCGCCCGAATGGGAGAGGGCGATGAAGGTGTCGTCGTCGGCGTTCACCCCCGGGCGCCGCACATCCGACTCGGCGTAGACGGCGACGACCGGGCCGAGCAGGCGCAGAGCCTGGTCCACCAGGTGGCTGCCGAGGTCGTAGAGCAGTCCGGCGACCTCGTCGGTGCCGCCCGTCTCGCGCCAGCCGCCCTTCGGCACCGGCCGCCAGCGCTCGAAACGCGACTCCAGCCGGGTGACCTCGCCGAGCTCGCCCGCCGAGACCAGCCGCCCGAGCGTCAGGAAGTCGCCGTCCCAGCGCCGGTTCTGGAACACGGTCAGCATCAGGCCCCTCGCGCGCGCCAGCTCCACCAGGCCGCGCGCCTGTCCGGCGGTCGCGGCCAGCGGCTTGTCCACCACGACCGGCAGGCCGGCCCTCAGGGCGGCCTCCGCCAGCGGAACGTGTGTGCGGTTGGGGGAGGCGATCACCACCAGGTCGACCGGGTCGGCGCCGTTCCACAGGTCGGCGGCGTCGCCGACCACCCGCGCACCGTACTTCCCCGAGACCTCGGCGGCCCGGCCGGGGTCACCGGTGACCACCGCGGACAGCCGCATGCCGGGGGTCGCGGCGATCAGCGGGGCATGGAAGAACGCCCCCGCCACCCCGTACCCGACGAGGCCGACGCGCAGCTCAGTCACCGCGACGTTCGTCGCGTTCGGCGAGGAACGCCTCGAACTGGGCGGCGAGCTCGTCGCCGGTCGGCATCTCCGCGGACTCGGCCATCAGGCTCTCGCGTTCGGCGCCCGCGGCGAACGCGTCGTACTGCTGTTCCAGGCCGGTGATGGCGGTGGACAGCTCCTGGGATGCCTCGATCTGCTCGGCGATCTCGGCGTCGGTCTTTCCGGCGGCCTCGCGCAGGGCCTCCAGCGGGAACACCAGCCCGGTGCTCTTGGTGACCGCCTCCAGCGCGGTCACCGCGGCCGAGGGGTATTCGGCCTGCGCCAGGTAGTGCGGAACGTGCACGGCGTAGCCGAGGGCGTCGTGCCCCTTGGCGCCGAGCCGGAGCTCGATCAGCGCGGCCACGCTGCCGGGCACCTGGACCTTGCCGAAGGCGCTGGTCTGCCCGGCGACGAGTTCGGACCGGCTGGCATGTCCGGTGACGCCCAGCGGGCGGGTGTGCGGGACGGCCATCGGGATGCCGTGGAAGGTCACCAGCCTGCCGATACCCAGCCGGGTGGCCAGCGTTTCGACGGCGGAGGTGAACAGCTCCCACTCGCGGTCCGGCTCGGGGCCGCTGAGCAGCAGGAACGGTGTTTCCGTACGGTCATGGACGAGGTGCAGCGTGATCTCGGGGCTCTCCACGGAGACCCAGCGGTCGCTGTCGAAGGTCATGGTGGGCCGCCGGGAGCGGTAGTCGAGCAGGCGGTCCACGTCAAAGGTCGCCACAACCCGGTGCTCCAGCTCGTCGAGCAGATGGGTGATGGCGAGCCGCCCGGCGCCACCGGCGTCCACGAACCCGTCGAAGTGGTAGAGCAGCACCGGATCGGTCAGCTCAGGGACGTCTCCGCTGAGCCGGTAGAGATCCGTCGGGTCGAACACCGTTTTCCAGCCTTTCGTCGATCGTCTCTTCAGCTCAACCCGCGGGGGGTCCGCTGAATTCCGGATGCCCTCGGCGGTCACAGGCACCCTATCGGGGCACAACGGGTCACACGCAGCCTGACCCTGAGCCTGGGGAGTTCGCAACCCGTCTGTTCGACCTGGCGGGAGCCGGTGAGACGGAGACGCTCCGAGCCTGTGCCGGGTCGGCCGGTGCCGGCCCGGATGCCGGAACTCCCTCGGCGACGGACGTGGCCCGGCTGTTCGGCCAGGACGAATACCGGAAATGGTTCGGTCGTTAACCTGAAAATTGCGATATCCAGGTGTTTACCGATGTATAGGAAAACTATCGCCCTTCAGCCATCCTTGAGGAGTGGGAACTACTACTACGCGTAGGTCAGGCCTACCTCTTCGCGTCCCCCCGTTACCCTGCCCCTTTCCCAGCGAGGTCAGCCCACATGTCGAAAGGGTCAACGCCGAGACCCTCGACTGGCTGGTGGACACCGGCATCCTGGAGGACGCCGAGACCGTGGAGCGCTATCGGCGGGCCAAGTACGGCTGGCTGGGGGCCCGTACGTATCCCTACGCCGAGCACCACATGCTCCGGCTGGTGACCGACTGGTGCGTGTGGCTGTTCGCCTTCGACGACGCCTTCTGCGAGTCGGGCCGCGGCGCGGGCGAGATAACCCGGGCCCTGCCCCGGCTGTTCACCGTCCTCGACGACCTGGAGGCCGGGCAGGAGGTCGACGACGTCTTCGCCAGGACGCTCCTGGAGATCAAGGGCAGGATCGCCAGGTACGGAGACGACGACCAGCTCGACCGCTGGCGCTCCGTCACCAAGGACTACCTCTTCGCCCAGGTGTGGGAGGCCGCCAACTGCGAGGCCGATGTGGTTCCGCAGGTGGAGGACTACCTCTTCATGCGGCGGCGCACCGGTGCCATGCTCACGGTCTTCGCCCTCATCGACATCGCGAGCGGACGCGCCCTCACCCCCGAGGAGTGGCGCCACCCCGACGTCAAGGCGATCACCGAGAGCGCCAACGACGTCGTGGTCTGGGACAACGACCTCATCTCCTACGCCAAGGAGAGCGAGGGGGTCAACTCCCGCAACAACCTGGTGAGCGTGCTCGCCAGGCACCGGGGCTACTCCCGGCAGCAGGCGATGGAGGCGATCGGCGCCATGCGCAACCGGGCCATCGCCGACATGGTGGCGCTGCGCCCCTCCCTGGAGAGACTCGGCTCCGAGGCGGTGCTCGCCTACGTGCGCGGCCTTGAGTTCTGGATCAGCGGCAGCGTCGACTACTCGCTGACCAGCTCCCGCTACACGACGGCCTGGCAGCGGGAGGAACAGTCCGCCGGGTGACTCACCCGGAGAGCACCTGACCGTCCTCGTGGTCTCCGAGCGCGAGGACGATCAGCTCCTCCAGGTTCAGCTTCCTGCCCCGGGAGAAGGCCTCCTCGTGCGCCTCGTCGCCGAGGATGCGCCTGCACTCCTTGACGCAGCGGTCGTGCTCGGAGTTGAAGAACGGGGAACCCATCTGCGGCATCCCGAAGGTCCGCCAGTTGGCCTGACCGCCGCCCATCAGCAGGGAGGCGAGCACCGGCTGGCCGTCCTCCAGCGCCTGCCTGGCGACCACCTCGATCGCCAGGCCGATGCCGAGCACATCGTGGAAGTAGCGTTTGAGGCGGAGCGCCTCACGGGCGTTCGAGGTGGCCTCGGGCGAGCGGCCCATCGCCTGGCACACGCTGGCGAGCGCGTAGATGGCGTACGAGCGCAGCCACAGCTCGCCGCGCTGGGTGCAGACCGCGATGCAGTCGCGCAGCAGCACCTCGGCCTCGGCCGGCTCGTTCTGGATGAGCAGCACCATGGACAGCTCGACGATCGAGGGAAGCAGACCCGGGTTGAGCTCCCGCCCGCTCTTGTGGAACTCGATCGCCACGCCCAGCAGCGCGCTCGCCTTCTGCAGGTCGTTCTGGAGGAAGGCGGCGGTGCCGAGCATCTTGGTGGCCAGGATGACCGCGCCCGAGTCGCCGACCCTGACGGCGTCCGAGCTGCACTGCTCCGCGGCCTCGATGGCACCGCTGATGTTGCCCTGCGCGCTGTTGATGTAGGACAGCACCCAGAGCGCCTTGCACCGCTCGATGCTCGGCTGGCGGGCCAGCTCCAGGGTCTTCTCCAGATAGAGCCTGCCCTCGCGGGCCAGCCCGCAGGCGACCCACATGAACCACAGGGAGGACAGGAGCTTCAGCCCGGACTGCACCTCGCCGGGGGTGCGCAGGCAGTAGTCGAGCGCGACGCGGATGTTGTCGTGCTCGTGGCGCATCCTGACGTACCAGTAGACCTGGCGGGCGCCCGACCAGGCGTCCTCGCTCCTTGAGGCCAGCTGCAGGTAGTAGTCGCGATGCCTCTCCCTGATCCGGTCGCGCTCGCCGAGCTTGTCCAGCCACTCCTCGCCGTACTGCCGCAGGGTGTCGATCAGCTGGTAGCGGTGCCCGGACGGCGTGCCGTCGCTCAGCAGGATCGACTTCTCCACCAGGCTGGAGATGAGGTCCATGATGTCCTCTGCGGGGAGGCTGTCCCCTGAGCAGACGTAGCGGGCGGCATCGAGCTCGAAGTCCCCCGCGAAGACCGACAGCCGTGCCCACAGGAGTCGTTCGGCCGGCTCGCACAGCTCGTGGCTCCAGCCGATCGCGGCCCGCAGCGTCTGGTGCCTGGGCAGTGCGGTGCGGCTGGCCCCCGCGAGCAGGCTGAACCGGTCGGCCAGCAGGCCGAGGATCTGCTCCACGGAGAGCGCGCGCATCCGGACCGCGGCCAGCTCGATGGCGAGCGGGATGCCGTCGAGACGCCGGCAGAGCTCGGCCACCGGGCCGATGTTCTCCTCGTCCAGCACGAAGTTGGGCACCACCGCACCGGCCCGCGCGGCGAAGAGCTGAACCGCCTCGTTGGTGAAGACGTCCTCGCCCGGGGAGTCACCGGGGACGGTCAGCGGCGGGATGGTGACCGTGTACTCGCCCCTGGCGTTCAGCGACTGGCGGCTGGTCGCCAGGATGGTCAGGCCCCCGGCGCTGCGGAGCAGGTCCTCGAAGAGCGCGGCGCACGCGTCGACCAGGTGCTCGCAGGTGTCGATGATCAGGAGGATCTCACGGTCGCCCAGCCACTCGATCAGCGTCTCGTCCGCCGAGCGGGCGGACTGGTCGGCGATCCCGAGGGCCGAGGTGATCGTGTGGCGCACCATCCCCGAGTCCTGGAGGCGGGCCAGGTCGGCGAACCAGACGCCGTCCTTGAACTGGCTGCGCATCAGATGCGCGATCCGCAGGGCGGTGCGCGACTTGCCGACCCCTCCGATGCCGGTCACCGTGACCAGGCGGTGCTCGCCCAACCGCTGCCTGAGCGTGGTGAGCAACCTGGTACGCCCCACGAAGCTGGTCAGCTCGTTGGGGAGATTGCCGTCTCGCCGCCATCCTGCTGGCGTTGTCATGGCGCCTCACGGTGGTCGCGGAAACCTGCCCTCGCATCGTACCCGCTGGGCTTTCGGCTGTCCCCGGCGTCGCGCCAAGCCCCGCCGTTCCTGGCCGCGGAGGGACAGGCCCGGCCTGTCTTCTCCACGGAGAGAGAAGAAGGGTGGCGGATGGCTAGCATGGGCATGTGACAGTGCTCGAACCCGATGACCTGCGTCCCGACGACCTGCGACCCGTCGACCTCGCCGACGACGGCCTGCCGGTCCTGCCCGACCAGACCGCCGACGACACCGACGTCGGCTGGAGCGAGTGGCGCGAGGCCGACGACGACGCCCGCCTGATCGAGGAGCGTCCCCCGCACTGGGGCTGAATCCTGTCCCCTGGATCCTTTGCCCACCGCGGTCGGTCAGGCCGCTCCCCGTCCCGTCTTCGAGGCACCACCTGACCGATCCTCACCGTGGCAGGCGCGGGACAGGGCTCAGGAGACCACGTCCTTGCTCCGGAAGCGGCGGAAGGCGAACGCGACCAGGATCGCCGAGTAGGTGACCGCGACGGCCACCCCCTTGAGCATGCCCTCGTACGAGGGCTGGGGCGCCAGGGCGTCCAGCCACGCGTTGTTCCAGAAGGTCGGCAGGAACTCCCTGAGCGAGCCGAGCGCCTCGACCGCCTGCAGGATGTTGCCGACGATCACCAGGCCGACCGCGCCGCCGACCGCGCCCAGCGGGGAGTCGGTGCTGACAGAGAGCAGGAAGGCCAGGGCCGCGACCACGAACTGGCTGACCAGGGCATAGCCGATCACCACCCCGAACCGGGGCAGCACGTCCAGCGCGGCGATCGTCTCGCCGGTCCCCGGCACCCGGACGTCGTTCCAGCCGAAGGCGAGGGTGCCGGCCAGCAACGCCATCACCGGCAGGCAGATCACCGCCGCCGCGGAGTAGCCCATCGCGACGACCAGCTTCTGCCGCAGCAGCCGGTCGCGCGGGATCGGGGAGGCCAGCAGGTAGCGCAGCGACGACCAGCTGGCCTCGCTGGCCACGCTGTCGCCGCAGAACAGCGCCACCGCGACGACCAGCAGGAAGCTCGCGGACACCGACAGGGCGAACGCGGCGAAGTTCAGGCCGCCCTCGACGGCCAGGTCGGAGATGCGCAGCGAGGTGCCGGGCTGCCCCGACCCGGCACCGACCTTGAAGGCGATCACCAGGATCCACGGCAGCGCGAGCAGCAGGCCGAACATCACCAGCGTGCGGCGCCGCTTGAACTGGCGGACGATCTCCACGGTGAGCGGCAACGTGCGGCCCGGCGCGTACCCGCGCGCCGAGCCGTTCTCCGCGAGGCCGCCGGCCGTCGAGCCGGGCGGGGTGGTGAGGGCGGCGGTGGAGTCGCTCATGCCTTGTTTCCGATCAGGTCCAGGAAGACGTCCTCCAGGCGGGTGCCCGAGCCGTTGACCGGGGTGCTGCTGGCCAGCAGCTCGCTCACGGTCCCGGCCGTGACCAGGCGCCCGCGGTGCATGACCACCGCGTGGCTGCAGGTCTGCTCGACCTCCGACAGCAGGTGGCTGGAGACGATGACGGTGCGGCCCGCCTCCGCGTAGCGGATCAGGACCTCGCGCATCTCGCGGATCTGGGGCGGGTCGAGCCCGTTGGTGGGCTCGTCCAGTACCAGCAGATCGGGCAGGCCGAGCATGGCCTGGGCGATGGCCAGGCGCTGGCGCATGCCCTGGGAGTAGGTGCGGACGGCGCGGTCCAGGGCCTTGCCGAGCCCGGCGATCTCCAGGGCCTCGGCGAACCTGGCGTCCTCGGCGGGCCGCCCGGTCGCCTTCCAGTACAGCTCCAGGTTCTCGCGGCCGTTGAGATGCGGCAGGAAACCCGGGCCCTCGACGAACGAACCGAGCCTGGACAGGACCGGGGCGCCGGGCACCACCCGGTGGCCGAAGATCCGGATCTCGCCGCCGTCGGGCCGGATCAGGCCCATCAGCATGCGCAGGGTGGTGGTCTTGCCCGCCCCGTTGGGGCCGAGCAGGCCGAGCACCTGGCCGTGCTCCACGGTGAACGACAGGTCGTCCACCGCGCGCTCGCCGTTCCGGTACGCCTTGGTCAGTCCACTGATCCGCAGCGGTACGGAGGCCAGTTCGGGATCGCAGCCGTCGGTGGCGCGGCGGCGCCCGGCGAGCAGCAGGACGGTCGCGACGACGAGGGAGAGCAGCGGCAGCGCCCAGATCCACCAGGCGGGGTTGGTCGAGGGGGTGCGCAGGGCGGCGTGGGTGGGGACGGTCACGGCCGGCGAGGCCAGGGCGACCCGGTAGACGGCCGGGGCCGCCGGGGTGCTGTAGCCCAGGTCGGTGGTGGTGAACGCGACCCGCAGCCGGTGTCCGACGTCGAATCTGTGGTCGATGGCGGGCAGGGTCACCGTGGCCTCGCCCGAGCCGTCCGCACCGATCGCGATCCTGAGCGGGGCGACGAGCCCTTCGGGCAGGACCGGCGCCTGGGTCGTGCCCGCGACGTCGTAGAGCTTGGCGAACAGGGTGACCTCGCCGGCCGTGCTCTTCGCCTCGTCGCTCCCGGCCCGCGCGTCGGGCGCGGGTTCCGAGGTCACCCGGACCCGTACCGTCGAGCTGCCGGTGACCTGGAGCGGGGCGGTCAGCGGTGCGGAGTCGAAGGTGGCGCTCTGCCCCGCCATGTCGAGGGACAGGTTCACGGTAGTGCCACCGGCGAGGCCGCCGAAGCCGGGCACCGCGGAGATCGAGGAGGGCGAGCCGCCGGGCGGGTTGGCCACCGGCTGGTCGGGACCATCGAGCGGTACGGAGGTCTGGCCGCTGCCCGACAGCCCGGGGTAGCCGTCGGCCGTGGCGTGCAGCTGGACCGGGCGGCGGGTGCCGGGATCGCGGCCGCCGTCGCGGGTGACCGTGAAGGCGCCGCCGGCCTGAGCCGCGTCGCCGGTCTCCTTCAGGTGGCGGTCGAACCAGCCGAGCGTTTTCTCGTGCAGCCAGTCGACCTCGCCGTTGCCGCCGTCGTGGCCGCCGTCGAACCAGGCGACCTGCACCGGGGCGCCGGTGGCGGCGATGGCCTTGGCGTTGGCGTCCGCGTGGCCCAGCGGGAACAGCGAGTCGCGCTGCCCCTGCAGCAGCAGCGTCGGAATCCTGATCTTCCCGGGCACCGAGATCGGGCTCGACCTGCGCAGCGTCTCCACCGCGCTCGCCGTCGCCCGGCCGCTCTGGGCCACCTGCTGGTACATGTCGCAGATCTCCGGCAGGAACCGGCCGCAGCGCACCTCCTCGGCGGTGAGCGGCCGCTCCTCGCCCGCACCGTTCCCCTGGCCGGGGCCGAGGGCGGCCGGGCCGGCGGCCGGTGCGGGGCCGCCCCTGCTGAAGAAGAGCCCGGCCCACATGCGCTTGAACACCCCGTTCAAGGGCCCCTGCCCGGTGGCGTCGGGGAACAGCGCGTCGGCCAGGTCGTACCAGGTGATCTGCGGGACGATCGCGTCGATCCTGGGGTCGTGGGCGGCGGCCATCAGCGCGATGGCCCCGCCGTACGAGCCGCCCGCGATGCCCACCCGGGGGTCGCCCGCCGCGTCGAGCCGGACCTCGGGCCGCTTCGCGACCCAGTCGACCAGCTGGCGCACGTCCTTGACCTCGTAGTCGGGGGAGTTCAGCGCGATCTGCCCCGAGGAGCGGCCGAAGCCTCGCGCCGACCAGGTCAGCACGGCGTAACCGTCCTGGGCCAGTCGCACCGCGGCGTCCCTGACGCTCTGCTTGCTGCCGCCGAAGCCGTGCGCGAGCAGCACCGCCGGAGCCCGGCCGCCTCCGGCGGGCGGGAAGAAACTCGCGTCCAGGGTGACCCGCTGGTCATCGCCCGGCCCGTCGAGCACTGTGATCATCTGCTCCTGGGCCCGTACGTCCGGTGCGGACGGCCAGACCAGCCAGGCCACGACGCCGACGGCCAGCACGGTGACCACCGCGATCCAGGTGGCCCACCTTGCCCCACGTTTCACCGGTTCTCCTTGAGCGTGGGAATCCCCTCCCTGAGAAAGAGGGAGGGATGTCACGGCGTGAGCTTACTGATCCAAGCTGAAATGCTCCTGAGACGACTCTCAGGAGCATCCCGGCCGGTCATCCGGGCAGGGATGATCAGCCGTGTCGGAAGGGTGACGGTCGCCCTGATGGCTCGGGGATGTCCCTGATTGCGGACCGAGGTGAAGGGGCGGCATCATTTCGACACGTGAAGCCAGTAGAAAGCCTCCGAAGAAGAGCCACTCCGGTCATCGAGTGGGCTCTGCCGTATTGGACGCGAGGAAAGGCCGGCAGGGAGACCCCGGAGGACCTGTTCAGGCTCCTCTACTTCGGGTGGCTGGTGGCTTTTTCCTTCAAGGTGCTCGGGGCGTCCTGGGACGTCTCCTGGCACTTCAAGTGGCTCCGTGACGACCTGGCCCCGCCGCACCTGCTCAACAGCGTCGGCACCGCCATCGCCCTGGCGCTCACGATCATCCACATCTACACCGGTTACGGCGTCGACAAGCTCGCGCAGCGCCTCATCGCCTGGGGTACGGGGGTCTTCCTGATCGCGGTACCGCTCGACCTGATCAACCACCGGGTCAACGGGCTCGACATCACCTCGTGGAGCCCGTCCCACATGATGCTCTACATCGGCACGCTCCTCATGCTCTGCGGCGTGACCTGGGGCTGGTTCATCCGGGCGGCTCCCGGCCGGACGCGCACGCTGGTCCTCGGCGGGCTCTTCGTCCTCCTCTTCGAGAACGTCTGGTTCCCGGAACAGCACCAGGAGTACGGGGTCTACGGCCTGGCCGCCTGGGACAGGGGCGAGCCGGACGCGGAGCCGATCCTGATCAGGTTCGCCGCCGACCAGATCGGCCTGCCGGTGGACGACAGGGCGGTGGCGCTGCACTTCACGCTGCCCGTGCCCGACCAGCTCTACCCGCTCTACGCCGTGATCGCCGCCATGCTGGTGGCCGTCCTCGCCCGGGCGATGATCGGCCGGATGTTCTCCGCCACCGCGGTGGTCGGCGCCTACGTGGCCTACCGCACCCTGATCTGGCCGCTGCTCGCGGTCGCCGACTTCCCGCGCTCGGCGGTGCCGGTCTTCCTGATCGCCGGGGCACTCGCCGTCGATCTGGCGTTCCTGATCAGGATGCCCGTGGTCAGGGCGTTGGTCGGCGCGCTCGGCGTCACCCTCGTCGTCGACCAGGCGCTCCGCTTCCAGCACGCGATGTTCATGGCGCCCCCGCTGGTGACCCCCGCGACCATGCTGATCGGGGGGGCGGGGCTGGCCGTCCTGTGGCTGACGGCCGAATGGGCGGGTGGCCGCTACACGCTCCGGGCTCAGGACAGGGAGGCCGTGGTCAGCGCCACCGCCACCCCGTAGGCGAGTCCCATCACGGTGATCTCGGCCGCCGCCCATGCGACGACCGCCGTCGCCCGCCGCTCCGCGATGTGCGGCAGCAGGCGGAAGCGGATGTGGGCGGCGAACGGGATCAGCAGGGCCACACTGGCGACCTTGACCACCACCAGCGGGCCGTACTCACCGCGCAGCAGCGCCCCTGGCAGCTCCACCCCGGGGGTGAGGGCCATCGTGGCGAGCCCGGTCACCAGCCCGGAGACGCTGACCAGGACCAGTGCCAGGGTGGCCAGCCTGGAGAACTTCGGCAGCACCCGCGCCAGCAGTTCCCGGTCCGCGGCGACCAGCAGGATGATGGTGAGCAGGCCGCCGGTCCAGGCCGCCGCGCCCATCACGTGCAGTTCCATCGAGATCATGATGGGGTCGTGCCAGACCGAGTCGACGGCGTGGCCGGTGACCGGGATCGGCAGCAGCCCGAAGAAGGCGATCACGATCCGCAGCTCGGCGGGGACCTTCTCGCCGTACCGCACGGCCAGCAGCCCGATCCCGGCGTAGGAGAGCGCGCAGGCGGCGCTGAAGAGCATGCCCTGCCCGGCACCGACGCCGTCGACGTACGCGGCGATCATCGACGGGGTGGGGATCAGGCCGGGGTTCAGCTCGGCCGTCTGGAAGACGATGATGAGCAGTGCCAGCAGCGCCCACGCCCAGGCGAAGGTCACCGCCATCGGCCGCGCCCGGCGCATCACCGGTTCGGTCCGCTCGGGGTCGTCGAACCCGAGCATCTTCGGCAGCAGGCTCAGCCCGACCACCGCCACCGTCGCCAGGTCCAGCAGCACCCGCAGCACCGGCAGGCCGTACTCCACCAGTGGCCCGGGGATGACGATCCCCGGCACCGCCTCCTGCGCGGTGAACGCGGTCGCGGCCAGCACGGCCAGCACGCCCCCGGACACGAACCCGCCGGCCACCAGCCTCCTGGCGGTGCCGGCCTCGGGGACCCGCTCGACGGTCACGGTCATCTCGCGCCACCCTCCTTCGTGCGGCGCATCGCCACGACGGTGGCCCCGCCGAGCAGGACGATGGAGGCGGCGATCCACAGCACCGCCATCCCGGCCCCGCCGTTCTGCGCGGCCTCGGCGGCCTGGGCGCCCAGATCGGGGCCCTGGTCCGCGGGGGCCCCGATCTGGGTGCCCGCGGGGACCGGCTCCGCGGTCGCCTGCTCGGTGGCCTGCGCCGAGGAGGCCGGGCCGGGGGCGGTCAGGGTGAAGGTGATCTTGCTGGAGACCGGGTGGCCGTCGGCGGAGAGGATCCGGTAGCCCACCACGTACTCCCCGGCGGGGCCGAGGGCCTTCACCCGGACGCTGGCCTTCGCCCTGTCCACCGCCGTCTTGCCGTCCTCCCACCGCGTGCCGCCGGGACCGGTCACGCTGATCTGCGCGAAGCCCTGCCGGACAGGCTGGTCGAAGGTGAGCGTGATCGTCTCGGGGCCGGTGGCCAGCTCGGCACCGTCCTTGGGGTCACTGTCGATCAACACGTTGTGGGCCTGAGCCGGGGTGACCGCGCAGAGCAGCGCGACGCACGCGAGCAACAGGACCGTGAGTAGCCGCCTCACCGGTCATGGCCTTCCGTTGGGTACTTCATGACCTCGACATGTTCCCACCTTCACCTCGCGCTGGGGAATCGCGCCTGAAGGCAGGGACGGCCGGAGCGTCAGACGTCGCCGTTTCCCGGTTTCTCCAGGGCGGACCTGAGCGCGCCGAGGAACTCCGCCGCGTCGCGGCCGTTGACGAAACGGTGGTCGTAGGCGAGGCCGAGGGAGATCACCTTCCTGGTGACGAAGGCGCCTTCGCGGGTCTCCACCACCTCGGGGCGCGGGGCGCCGAGGGAGAGCGCGCAGATCTGGCCGGGGAAGACGATCGGGATCGCGGTGATCACCGAGGTGTCGGTGTGCAGGGTGAGCATGATGTTGCCGCCCACCAGGTCACGCTCCCTGAAGGTTCCGCCCAGCGCGGTCTTGCGGAAGCCCGCCAGGTCGCGGGCGATCTCGTCGAGCGGGCGGCGGCCCGCGTCGCGCACCACCGGTACGTACATGCCGCCTCCGACGTCGACGGTCACCCCCACCTCCGCCGTCGTGGCGCGGCGGGCGCGGCGGCCGTCGACGGGGGTGGCGAAGAAGAGGGGGAAGCGGTCGAGTAGCCGCCCGGTCGCCTGGACGAGCAGCTCGGGCAGGCCGATGAGGGCACGTAGCCGCTTCGTCTCCGCTCGGGCGAACGGCAGCGCGTCCGTCACGTCCACCCGCATGACCGTGAAGGAGGCGGGGATCTCCCGGTGCGACCGCTCGACCACCTCGGCGGTGCGCCGCTGTGCCCTGGACGGCTCGATCAGGTGGGAGTCGTCCAGGTCAGGCGGGATGAGCGGAACGGTGCCTCTCATCGGTTCGATCGGCGGAAGGGTGACGCTCACCGCGCCGCCCGTTCTGCCGTGCGGGGTGTGCGGCGGGACCAGGTCGGCCCGCCTGACCACCTTCCTGCCGAGGGCCCGGACCTGGTCCATGGAGATGCCGTACTCCGCCATGGCCCGCCGGGCGGGGGCGGTGATGACGAGCTCCTCCTGCCCAGCGCCCGTCTCGGCGGGGGAGGGGGCGGGATCGGCCGCGGGGTTCTCGCCGGCGGACAGCAGGCGGGCGATCACCTGGCCGGGAGAGCACTCGGCGCCCACCTGAAGCAGGTGCCGCAGCGTCCCGTCCCGTTCGGCGGTCAGCTCCTCGGCCGCCTTGGAGGTCTCCAGCACCGCGAGCGGCTCCCCGGCCCGTACGGCCTGGCCGTCCTTCGCCTCCCACTCCACCAGCAGGTACGAGGCGTCGTTGTTGTTGAGCTTGGGTACCCGGACCTCGGTCAAGACAGGGCCTCCGTGACGGCGTGCCGGATCCGGCCGGACTGGACGAGGATCTCGCGCTCCAGGTGGGGGGCGGCCGGGATGACGCTGTCGGCCGCGCTGATGAGGCTGATGGGGCGGCGCAGGGTGGACCAGAGCCGGGGGTGGAGCACCCGCGCCACCTCGGCGCCCCAGGTGCCGCCCTCCGAGCCGTCCTCGACGACGCACACGTGCCGGGCACGGTCGAGCCCGGGGAGCGTGGGCAGCGGATAGAGCCGCGCGGGGACCAGCAGCTCGCAGGCCACGTCCTCCTCCATCAGCAGGGCGCGCATGGCGTCGAGCGCCCGGTGTGTCATGCCGCCGTGGACGATCAGTGTGCAGTCGGGCTCGGTCACGCCGTCCACGAAGACCCGGGCGACGCCGCCGGTCAGTTCGTAGCGGAACAGGTCGTCCACGACACCGCCCTGGTACCTGCGCCGGGTGTAGAGGACCTTGTCCTCGAAGAACAGGCAGGGCTGTTCCAGGGCGAACATCAGGGCGAACAGCTCGCCCGCGTCGTGGAAGGGGGTCATCTCGAACAGCGAGAGGCCGGGCACACCGATGAAGTGCTTCTGCGGGCTCTGGCTGTGGGTGGGGCCGTAGCCGCGGTTGCCGCCCGACGGGCAGCGGACGACCAGCGGGACGGGGACCCTCCTGCCGTACATGGAGGTGGACTTGGCGGCGAAGTTCACCAGTTGGTCGAAGGCGAGCGCGGCGAAGTCGGCGAACATGATCTCGACGATCGCGCGGTCCCCGGCCAGTGCCAGGCCCGCGCCGATCCCGGCGATCGCCCCCTCGCTCAGCGGGGTGGACCGGACGCGGTGGCCGAACCGGGCGGACAGGCCCTTGGTGACCTTGAAGGCCCCGCCGTACGGATCGCCGACGTCCTCACCGAGCAGGTGCACCCGCGGGTCGGCCTCCATCAGGTCGTGCAGTGCCCGGTTGAGGTGTTCGGAGACGCGGGTCACGGGCGCTCCCAGACCGACGGGGGGCGGGCGGCGACCTCGGCGGCGATCCGCTCGACCCGCTCGCGGGCCGCCAGGTCCAGGGCGGCGAAGTGCTCGGGGAAGTCCCGCGCGTAGCGGGCGTACCAGTCGTGGCCGGCGGCCAGGGCGATCTCCTCGGGGGTGCGGGTGTCGTCGCCCTTGCTGTGCGGGCCGATCCGGTGGGTGACGAACTCGACCACCAGCGGGCGCGACTCGCCGCGGACCGCGCCGAGCAGAGGTGCCAGCTCGGCGCGGATCTCGCCGACCTCGGTGGAGGTCACCCGGTGGTGGCCGATGTCGAACGCGGCGGCGCGGGCCGCGACGCTCCCGGCCATCTGCGCCGACGTCGGGGTGGACTGGGCGATGCCGTTGTTCTCGACGACGACCAGCAGCGGGACCCGCCAGAGCCGCGCCATGTTGAGCGCCTCGTAGACCGCCCCCTCGCCCCAGGTGCCGTCGCCGACGTAGGCGCAGGCGAGCGCGCCCGTCTCGGCGAGCTTCAGGGCCACGCCGACCGCGACGGGCAGGCTCTCGCCCTGGACACCGGTGGACAGGAAGCGGCGGTGGTAGACGTGCTGGCTGCCGCCGACCCCGGCGCAGAGCGCGCCCTCGCGACCCATGATCTCGGCGAGCAGCCCGTGCGGCTCGGCGTACCTGGCCAGGAAGTGCCCGTGGCCGCGGTGGTTGCTGAGGACGAAGTCGTCGTCGTGGAGCAGCGGAGAGAGCGCGACCGGGATGTACTCCTGGCCCAGGCAGGTGTGGGTGGTCCCGCTCAGCTCACCCGCCTCGAAGAGCCTGAGCAGGGTCAGCTCGAAGTGCCGGATGAGCAGGAGGAGTTCCAGGTCCTCTCTCGGCGGCGGGGACGGCGGCTGCCGCAGGCACGGGGGGATTGGGGCGGTGACGACCACGTGTGCGCTCCTGGCATCGAACGATCTTGGGGAACACGCTCGGCCACTGGGGCGGAGGCGGCATGGGAGCGCTCCCATCCGGAGCGTAGGAGGCGCACGAATGAGAGTCAATGACTGTGCGGATGACAGATATTCAAGAAATGAGGAATAGGTGCATTCAGCTGCAAAAAGGGTCTAAAAGGTGGTTTGTTTCGATTTATGGGGCTCGAAAACAACGCTGTAACCTTGACGAATTCGGCGGGAGATCTCTAGCCTCCTCCGTGGGAGCGTTCCCACGACACCGTGCAGCCGCGCGGTGACATGAGGCGCCCGGTCGGACGCCGCCATCTCGCCCGAACGCTCACATCTTTCGGCGCCGGGGTCACTCCGCGCCGCGCAGGTCCTCTGGTCCGCGCCGATCCGGCCGGCCGACATGGGATCGCACACTCGGGCGATCCCGTTCCCCGCCGCGGGGGAACGCTCACGGGTTCCTCTTCGCCAGTACGGAGGTGTCTTGACGCGAACCGGCCTCTCACCGGCCAAGAAAGCACTGCTCGCCCAGCGACTGGGCGGCCGCGTCGTCGCGGCGGCGATTCCGCCGCGCCCTTCCGGGGTGGTGCCCCCGCTCTCCCCGGCGCAGGAACGGCTCTGGTTCCTGGAGCAGTACGCCCCCGGCACCTCCGCCTACACCGTGGCCTTCGCGGCCACGCTGGAGGGGGAGATCGACGCCGGGGCACTCGCCCGAGCACTGACCGAGGTGGCCCTCAGGCACGAGAGCCTGCGCACCCGGCTGGTCACCACCCCCGAGGGCGGTCCCGCGGTCGTCGTCGACGACGCGCCCGCGGCCGTGCTGCGGACCGGCGGCGACCTCGCGGAGATCGACGAGGAGCTGGCCAGGCCCTTCGACCTCGCCGAGGGCCCGCCGCTGCGGGCGCTCCTGGTCCGGCTCGGACCGTTCGAGCACGTACTGCTGCTCACCATGCACCACGCGATGACCGACGGCTGGTCGTGCGACATCGTCATGGAGGAGCTCCTCACCCTGCACGCCGCGTACCGTGAGGACCGCGACCCGGAGCTGCCGCCGGTGCCGGTGAGCTACGGCGACTACGCGCACTGGCAGCGGGAGCGCGACCACGCCGAGGAGATCCGCTACTGGCGGCGGCGGCTGGACGGGCTGCCCCCGCTGGAGCTCCCCGCCGACCGCCCGCGTCCCGCCGAGCAGAGCTGGGAGGGCGCCGCCTGCGGTGTGTCCCTGGACGCCGAGCTCAGTGCGGCGGTCGCCGCGCTGGGCCGCGCCCACGGCGCCACCCCGTACATGATCCTGCTCGCCGCCTTCGAGGTGCTGCTCTCGCGCTACTCGCGGCAGTACGACTTCGCGGTCGGCTCGCCCGTCTCCGGGCGGGACCTGCCCGAGCTGGAGCGGGTGGTCGGCGTGTTCGTCAACTCGCTGCCGATGCGCGCGGACCTGTCCGGCGACCCCACGTTCGCCGAACTGCTGGCCAGGGTCAGGGAGACGGCGCTGGACGCCTACGCCCACCAGGAACTCCCCTTCGACCGGCTCGTCAGCGAGCTGGGCGTGGAGAGGGACGTCAGCAGGTCACCGGTGTTCCAGGTGATGTTCGCCCTGCAGAACTACCGCTCCAGCCCGCTGCAGACCCCGGGCCTGACCATGACCCCCTACCCGGTGAAGGCCACGGCCAGCCGGTTCGACCTGGCCCTCTACCTGTTCGAGACCGCCCACGGGCTCACCGGCCACCTCACCTACAGCACCGCGCTGTTCGACCCCGGCACCGTCGAGCGGATGGCCGCGTGCTTCGAGAACCTGATGAGGTCGGTCGTCGCCGATCCCGGCGCGCCGATCTCCGAACTTGAGATCCTCCCGCCGGACGAGCGCCGCCGGGTCCTGGCACTCGGCGAGTCCACCCCCGTGACCCCCTTCGGCACCGGGCTGCTGCACGAGGCCGTGTCCGAGCAGGCCAGGCTCACCCCGGACGCCGTCGCGGTCGTGGCGGGCGACACCTCGCTCGGCTACGCGGAGCTCCTGGGGCGGGCGGAGCGGCTCGCGCGCCTGCTGCGGCGGGCCGGCGTGGGCCGCGGCGACCGGGTCGCCGTCTTCCTGGAGCAGTCGGCGGACACGGCCGTCGCGGTGCTCGGCGTGCTCAAGGCGGGTGCCGCCTATCTCCCGCTGGAGCCCGACCATCCCGGTGACCGGATCGCCTACGTGCTCTCCGACGCCGGGGCGCGGGCGGCCGTGACCGCGTCCGACCTCAGCGACCGCCTGCCCGAGGGACTGACCACGGTCCTGGTCCCCGCCTCGGGCGACCCGGAAGGCGACCTGGAAGGCGCCGAGGACGCCGGGCCGGTGGAGAGCGGCGTGACCCCCGACGACCTGGCGTACGTCATCTACACCTCGGGGACCACCGGGCGGCCCAAGGGCGTGGCCGTGCAGCACCGGCAGGTCATGGTCTATCTCGCCGGGGTGCGGGAGCGGCTGGGGATCGAGCCGGGCGGGGTGTTCGGACTGCTCCAGTCGCTCGCCTTCGACTTCGGGGTGACGATCTTCTACCTGTGCCTGATGACCGGGGGCGCGCTGCACCTCATCCCCCCGCGCACGGCCGCACCGGAACTGGCGGCCTACTTCCGCAGGCACGGCGTCGACCATCTCAAGATCACCCCATCCCATCTGGCGGCGCTGCTCGCCGACGCGACCCCGGACGAGCTGCTCCCCGGCAAGCTGCTGATCCTCGGCGGCGAGGCGGCACCGCGCACCTGGGCCGCGGAGCTCGCGGCGGCCGGCCGGTGCCGGGTGATCAACCACTACGGCCCCACCGAGGCCACCGTCGGCGTCACCACCTACCCCGTCGAGCCCGGAGCCGCTTCCGGAGCCGCTTCCGGAGCCGCGGAGGACGGCGCCGCCCTCGCCTTCCGGGCCGCCTCGGGGGCCGCTCCGGGGGCGGGGACGGCGCTGCCCATCGGATCGCCCATGCCCGGGGCGCTGGTACACGTGCTCGACGACAACCTGCGGCCGGTCCCGGCCGGGGTTCCCGGCGAGCTCTACCTGGGCGGCGACCGTCTGGCCCGGGGCTACCTGGGCCGTCCCGGGCTGACCGCCGACCGCTTCCTGCCCGACCCGTACGGCGCCCCAGGTGCCCGGATGTACCGCAGCGGCGACCTCGGCCGCTGGCTGCCCGGCGGGGAGCTGGAGTTCCTCGGCCGGCGCGACCTGCAGGTGAAGGTCCGCGGCTACCGGGTGGAGCCGGCGGAGGTGGAGGCGGTGCTCTCCGGGCATCCGGGGGTGACGGGCGCCGTCGTGGACCTGAGAGGCGGGCGCCTGGTCGCCTACCTGGTCGGGCAGGCCGGCCCGGAGGCCGCCGAGATGCGGTCCTGGCTGGCCGAGCGGCTCCCCGACTACATGATCCCGGCTCGCTACGTGTGGCTGGACGAGCTGCCGCTGAAATCCCACGGCAAGGTCGACAGGTCGAAGCTGCCGGATCCCGCGACCGAGGTCTCGGCCGCGGGGTTCGTGCCGCCGGAGACCGCGCTGGAGGAGACGGTCGCCGGGATCTGGGCCGAGATCCTGGAGGTGGAGCGGGTCGGCGCGCTCGACGACTTCTTCGACCTGGGCGGCCACTCGCTGCTCGCCATGCGGGTGATCGCCCGGTTGCGCGGGCAGGTCCCCGAGCGGGCGGTGACCGTGCTGGAGCTGTTCAAGAACCGCACGGTCAGGGAACTGGCCCGGCTGCTGGAGACCGGCGGCGACGGCGGGCGGGAGCTGCTGCACCGGCTCACCCCGCCCCGCGCCGCCACGGCCACCGTGGTCTGCGTGCCGTTCGGCGGCGGCAGCGCCGTCGTCTACCAGCCGCTGGCCGACGCGCTGCCCGCCGACTGGGCGCTGTACTCGGTCGCGGTCCCGGGACACGAGCTCGGCGAGCGGTCGCGGCCGTTCGACGAGGTCGCCCGGGAGTGCGCCGAGGAGATCCTCGCCGGGGTGCGCGGGCCGCTGGTGCTCTACGGGCACTGCGGGCTCGGCGTCATGCTGATCGTGGAGATCGCCCGGCACCTGGAGGCGGCGGGCCGTCCGGTCGACGCGATCTACCTCGGTGGCGTGTTCCCCTTCGCCCGCCCGGGACGCGGCCTGGGCTGGCTCGGCACCCTGATGGACCGCATGACCAGCGACCAGGGCAGGATCAACGCGCTCTCCGCGGCGGGGCTGGACGTCGAGGAGTTCGAGCGCGACCAGCTCAGACTGATCATTGAGAACCGCCGCCAGGGCACCCGCATGGCGGAGCGCTACTTCACCCGGCTGTTCGAGGAGGAGGACGCCCGGCCCTTCGCGGCACCGGTCATCGCGGTGGTGGGGGAGCGGGACCCGGCGACCGAGTTCTACCAGGAGCGCTACCGCGAGTGGCTACGGCTGTCCGGCACCGCCGCCTGCGTGGTGCTGGACGAGGCCGGGCACTTCTTCGTGAAGTACCGGGCGCGGGAACTGGCCGACATCCTCACCGGCACCCACCTGGCCCTGGCCCGAGGACGGACCGCGCCGCTGGAGCGCACCGAGGACTCCACCTGGTGGCTTCAGGGCGTCTCCGGTGAGCCCCACCGCTCCGACCCGTCCCCGGCCCTCGTCGTCGTGTCCGAGCCCGGCACCGCGGAGGGCTCCGACGGCGCCACGAGGACCGGCGGCCGGGCCGACCTCCGGATGGTCGACCCCGGCGAGCCCGGCACCGTCACCGGCGGGCCCCCACCAGGCATGCGGCGGTTCCTGCTGGTCTCGGTAGGGCAGCTGGTCTCGATCACCGGGTCCGCGCTGACCGAGTTCGCCATCCCGATCTGGATCTACCTGACCACCGGGTCGCTGGCCAGGTTCGCGCTGTTCGCGGTGCTGGGACTGGTACCCGGCATGCTGGTGGCGCCGCTCGCCGGAGCGATCGTGGACCGTTACGACCGGCGCAGGGTCATGCTGTGCGGGGACATCGGCGCCGGGAGCACGCAGCTCGCGCTGGGCGTGCTGCTCTGGACCGGAAACCTGCAGATCTGGCACATATATCCGCTGCTCGTCTGCCTGTCGATCGCGCTGACCTTCCAGCGGTTCGCCTACGGCTCGGCGATCCCGCAGCTGGTCCCCAAGCGCTTCCTCGGCCACGCCAACGGTGTCGTCCAGATGGCCACGGGCACCGCCCAGCTCGTCGTGCCGCTGATCGCGACCGGGTTGATGGCCACGATCGGGCTGGAGGGCATCCTCGTCATCGACGTCGCCAGCTACGTGGTCGCCACGCTGGTCCTGCTGTTCGTCCGCTTCCCGACCGCCATGCCCTGGCGGCGCAGGGAGAGCGTCCTGGCCGAGATGGCGAACGGCATCCGCCACTCGTGGGGCAACCGTGGCTTCCGCGGCATGCTCGTGTTCTTCGCGGTGCTCAACGTCTTCCTGTCGCCGCTCTTCCTGATGATCTCCCCGCTGGTCCTGTCGTTCGCGACGCTCGACGACGTCGGCAGGGTGGCGTTCGCGGGAGGGCTCGGGGTCTTCCTCGGCGGCCTGCTGATGACCGTCTGGGGCGGGCCCCGCAGGCGGCGCCTGTACGGGGTGCTGCTCGCCACGCTCGCCCTGGCGGTGTTCTGCGTGCTCACCGGATTCCGGCAGAACCTCGCCCTGATCGCGGTCGGCTCGTTCGGCATGTCGTTCTGCCTGACCCTGCTCAACGGCGTCTACGCCACGATCATCCAGGTCAAGGTGGCACAGCGGTTCCACGGCCGGGTCATCGCGCTCAACACGCTCATCGCCTGGTCCACGCTGCCGATCGGGTTCGGCCTGGTCGCGCCGTACGGCAGTGCCCTGTTCGAGCCGCTGCTCGCCCCCGACGGGCCGCTGGCCGGCACCGTCGGCCTGCTGATCGGCACCGGCGAGGGCCGCGGCATCGGCTTCATGTACGCCTGCTTCGGGCTGGCCATCGCCGTCATCGCTCTCGTCGCCATGCGTGTGCGGGTGCTGGCCCGCTTCGACGCCGACGTACCCGACGCGCTCCCTGACGACCTGGTCGGTTTCGAGGCTCTGCGGAGCCGCACCCGCAAGAAAGAGGAGGTTGGGTCATGAGTTTCCTGGTGGTGCTCAACGACGAGGAGCAGTACTCGATCTGGCCGGCGGACAGGGAGCTGCCCGCCGGGTGGCGGGCCGAGGGTTTCGAGGGGGGCAGGGAGGACTGCCTCGCCCACATCGACGAGGTGTGGACGGACATGCGCCCGCTCAGCGTGCGCGGGGAGGGGGCATGACCGACCCGCTGGCCTCCAGGATCGCCGGAATGATCTCCGTCGCCTGCGACGGGCGGCTCACCGCCGACGAGATCGCCGGCTCCGACATCTCCCTGTCCGCGCTGGGCGTCACCTCGCTGGCGCTGCTCCGGCTCATCGACGCCGTCGAGGACGAGTTCGACGTCGCCCTCGACCTCGGTGGGGGCGCCGCCTACCTCGACAGCTTCCCGCTGCTGGTCGGTTACCTGAGCGAGCGGACCTCGTGAGCCCGGGGACCGTGCCGCAGATGCTCGCGCTCCGCGCCGAGCAGGACCCCGGGAGGGAGGCGGTGATCGTCGAAGGCGTCGCGTCGATGACGTTCGGCGAGTGGGACCGGCGCTCGGACGAGGTCGCGCACGGGCTGCTCGACCGCGGCGTGCGGCGGGGCGACCGGATCGGGCTGCTCTTCGGGAGCCGGGACTGGGTCGACTTCGCCGTCGCCTACTGCGCGGCGCAGAAGGCCGGCGCCGTCGCCGTGCCGCTCTCCGACCGGCTCGCGCCCGCCGAGGTACGGCACATGCTG
This sequence comes from Streptosporangium sp. NPDC049644, assembly GCF_040675205.1. Taxonomy (NCBI): domain Bacteria; kingdom Bacillati; phylum Actinomycetota; class Actinomycetes; order Streptosporangiales; family Streptosporangiaceae; genus Streptosporangium; species Streptosporangium sp. NPDC049644. Next base: position 78,880 of record NZ_JBFAOJ010000032.1, read on the forward strand.
GAACACTGCTCGGCCTCGGGGCTGCTGTGCGGGCGCGACCTCACCCCGCCGGAGGGCGACCGCTGGAGCGCGGCCGTCGCGGACCTGGAGGGTGGGACGGCGGGGCCGCCCGGGGTGCGGGTCGAGCCAGGGGACCTGGCCCAGATCCTCTACACCTCGGGCACCACGGGGCTGCCCAAGGGGGTGGGCGCCAGCCACGCCAACCTGGCCTTCGGCTGCGAGACCCGCCCCAACCGCCGCAGGTTCGGCCACTCGCGCCACCTGCTGCACGCCTTCCCGATCGGTACCAACGCCGGTCAGACGATGCTGATGAACGCGCTGGACGCCCGTCCGGCAATGCTCACCCTCGGGCGTTTCACCCCCGGCCGTCTCGCCCGGCTGATCGAGTCGCGCCGGGTCGGCACCGTGTTCGTGGTACCCGCCATGGCCATCGAGTTCCTCAACGCGGGACTGCACGAGCGCCACGACATGTCGAGCGTCCTGCTGCTCGGCTCGGCCGCCTCGGCCCTGCCGCCCGCGGTGGCCGCGCGCCTGGCCGGCGCCTTCCCCAACGCGACGATCGCCAACTACTACACCTCCACCGAGGCCGCTCCCGCCCAGACCATCATGATCTTCGATCCGTCCAGGCCGGGGGCGCTGGGGCGGCCCGCGTTCGGCGGGGCCCTGCGCATCACCGACGCGCACGGCGACCCGCTGCCCCCGGGAGAGACCGGCGAGGTCTGGATGCGCTCACCCACCGCCACCCGCTTCTACTACCGGGACGAGCAGGCGGGCGCCGAGGCGTTCCGGGGCGGCTGGGTGCGGATGGGGGACATCGGCCGCCTGGACGCCGAGGGCTACCTCCACCTCGTCGACCGGGAGAGCGACGTGGTCAAGTCGGGCGCGTTCAAGGTCTCCACGCTCCAGGTGGAGGCGGCGCTCCACGAGCACGAGGCCGTCGCGGAGGCCGCGGTGCTCGGCGTCCCGCACCCGGTACTCGGCAGCGTGCTCGCCGCGGCGGTGGTGCTGCGGTCCGCCGGGACCTCCGGCGGGGATCTACGGGTCTTCCTGATGGACCGCCTGGCCGGGCACGAGCTCCCCGAACGGGTGCTCGTCGTCGACGCCCTGCCCAGGAACCAGTCGGGAAAGGTCGTCAAAAGGGAGCTGCGGGGCCTGTTCGAGGTCGCCGCGACAGGTCAGACGGAAGGCACGTGAACATGTCGATGTCGCTCACAGCGGGATGGGACCGGGCGACCCTCGCCCAGCACGGGATGTGGATCACCGAGCGGATGGGCGCCGGCGGCCAGGTCTACGCGATGCCGCTCACCCTGCGGCTCGACGGCCCGCTCGACACCGGCGCGATGCTCGCCGCCTGTGCCGCGGCCGTCGAGCGACATCCCGTGCTCGCCGCGGTCCTGGCGGAGCGGGACGGCGAGGTCCGCCTGCTCCCCGGCAAGGTGCCCCCGTCGATCCGCTTCGAGGAGACCCCGCCCGAGCCCGGCCGGCTTGAGGACGAGGTGGCCCGCCCCTTCGACCTGGAGGCGGGCCCGCCGGCCAGGTTCACCCTCTTCAGGCTGGGGGCCGAGCGGCACCTGCTGCAGGTCGTCGCCCACCACGCCGTCTTCGACGGCGTCTCCAAGGACCTGCTGCTCCGTGACATCGCCGCCGCCTACGGGGGCTCCGCCCTGGCCCCCCTGACGCTCTCCTGCGACGAGATCGCCCGCGCCGAGCAGGGCCGGGTCGCCGCCGCGCTGGAGGAGGCGGCGGAGTTCTGGCGGCCGAGATGGCAGGACGGGCAGGACCTGCTGCTGCCCGGCCTCACCCGCACCTCGATGCGCGCCGCGCCCGGCGACACCGTGGAGTTCCGCCTCGGCGGCGAGGTCGCCGCCATCGCCGCCCACCTGGGCCTGACCCGTTTCGAGGTGGTGCTGGCCGCACTGCACACGCTCCTGTACGGGTACGGCAACACCCGCGTCACGGTGGCGGTGGACCTGTCCACCAGGACCGAGGAGACGCGCGAGCACGTGGGGGCGTTCGTCAACGAGCTGCCCGTGGCCTCCGGCCCGGCCGGGACGTTCGCCGAGTTCGCCCTGTCGATCAGGGAGGAACTGCGGGCGATCTACCGTTATCGCGAGGTCCCCCTGGCCAGGGCACTGGGCGGGATCAGCCCGCGCTCCGCGCTCACCCCCGTCTCGGTCAGCTACCGCAAACGCCCGGCCGGCGACCCCTCCTTCGCGGGGCTGGACGCCTCGGTGGACTGGATGGCGGCCAACGGCGCGGTCCGCAACACCCTGCACCTGCAGGTCGTCGACGGGGCCGACGGCACGGAAGGGGCGGAGGCCCGTCTGCGGTTCAACCCCGAGATCCTGGACCGAGCCGCCTGCGAGGGCATCGCCGAGCAGCTGCGGATCCTGCTCGCCGGCATCGCGGCCCGCCCCGGCGCCCCACTCGACGAGCTGCCCCTGCCTCCCCGGGTCGTCCCCGCCGGTCAGGCCGATCACGGCGCCGTCACCGCTCCGGTCTCCGGCGGCGAAGGCGCGGGCGGCGAAGGTTCCGGGGGAGAGGACGCCGAGCTCCTCGGGCAGGTCACGGCGATCTGGTGCGAGGTGCTCGGCGTGGACACGGTCCAGCCGGACGACGACCTGTTCGACCTCGGCGGTCACTCGCTGACGATCACCCAGATCATCGCCCGCGTCCGGGACGGGATGGGTGTCGAGCTCTCCTTCGAGGTGTTCATCGACTCCCCGACCGTCGAGGGCGTCGCCGAAGAGATAGCCAGGGCCCGATGACGGCCCGATCCGGACGGTCATCGGCGGTGACCGTCGAGTTCTCCGGGGCGCGGGGCGGCGAGTCGCCGCTCACCTGGGGCCAGCTGGCCATCTGGAGGATCACCCGGTGGCTTGAGGACGGCGACCCGTACTTCAACATGCCCTGGGTGCTGCCCGTCTACGGCAGGCACACCCTTGAGGCCGTCATCGGCGCCCTGCGCGGCCTCGTAGAGCGGTACGAGACCCTCAGGACCACCTGCGAGGAGATCGCCGACGGACCGGTCCAGCGGGTGGTCAGCCGGGGCCGGTTCGACGTCGAGGTGGTCGACGCCGGGGAGGACAGGCCACTCGCCGCCGCCAAGAAGGTGTCCGCCGAGCTGGCCGCCAGGGGCTTCGACTACGCGGTCGAGTTGCCGTTCCGCTGCGCCGTCGTGACCGTCGGCGGCCGCCCGCGCGCGGTGGCCTTCGCGCTGTCCCACCTGGCGGTGGACGGCTGGGCGCTGGACGTGCTCGCGGGTGACTGGCGGGCGCTGCTGGCCGGGGACGAGCTGTCCGCTCCCGAATGGCAGCCGCTGGACCAGGCCGCCTTCGAGCGTGAGGGGACGGGAGCGGCCCGCGGCGAGCGGGCGCTCCGCCACTGCCGCGCCGAGCTTTCGAGGGCGCCGGAGACCATGTTCGACTTCCCCCGCGTCACGGCGGAGGAACCGAGGTTCGTCCGGGTCGGCATGGAGTCGGGGGGGGGGGGCGGGGGCCGCCCCGGGGGCGGGGCCGGGGGGGGGGGGGGGGCGGGCGCGCGCCGCGGCCCGCGTGGGGGCCGCGTTGGCGGCGGGGTCGGCTAGACGGGCTGCGGCAGGA